>NZ_JBEUPA010000163.1:0-18067 GCF_040492065.1 Actinomadura sp. NPDC000929
GCGGACGCCCGCGTCCGCCCCGCCCGCCCAGCCCTCGTCGGGATCCGATGTTCCCCCAGCTCCAGGCCCTGGCGCCGCCCCGGACGACGATGACGCGTCCGGGGCCGCCGTCCCGTCCAGGCCCACGCAGGCCACGATTCCGCCGTCCGCCGCCCGGGTGCGCCGCAGGCTCGCCAGGTTGGGCGCCCAGCGCGGTCCCGCTATGAACCCGGTACTGGAACCACTGATCAAGACGGTCCGCAACACGCATCCGAAGGCGGACCTCCGGCTCATCGAGCGCGCCTACGACGTGGCCGCGCACTACCACCGGCACCAGAAGCGCAAGAGCGGTGACCCGTACATCACCCATCCGCTCGCGGTCGCCACGATCCTCGCCGAGCTCGGCATGAACACCGAGACGCTCTGCGCCGCGCTGCTGCACGACACCGTCGAGGACACCCCCTACACCCTCGACCAGCTGAGCGCCGAGTTCGGCGACGAGATCGCCGCCCTGGTCGACGGGGTCACCAAGCTCGACAAGGTCAAGTACGGGGAGGCCGCGGAGGCCGAGACCGTCCGCAAGATGGTCGTGGCGATGTCCCGCGACATCCGCGTCCTGGTGATCAAGCTCGGCGACCGGCTGCACAACATGCGCACGCTGCGCTACATGCCGCGGCACAAGCAGGAGAAGAAGGCCCGCGAGACCCTGGAGGTGTTCGCGCCGCTCGCGCACCGCCTCGGGATGAACACGCTGAAGTGGGAGCTGGAGGACCTCGCGTTCGCCACGCTGTACCCCAAGCGGTTCGACGAGATCGCCCGCCTGGTGTCCGAGCGCGCCCCGCGCCGCGACGTCTACCTGCAGGAAGTGATCGAGAACGTCTCCACCGACCTGCGCGAGGCCCGGATCAAGGCCACCGTGACCGGCCGGCCCAAGCACTACTACTCGATCTACCAGAAGATGATCGCGCGGGACGTCAGCTTCGACGACATCTACGACCTGGTCGGCATCCGGGTCCTCGTCGACAGCGTCCGCGACTGCTACGCCGCCCTCGGCTCGATCCACGCGCGGTGGAACCCGGTCCCCGGCCGGTTCAAGGACTACATCGCGATGCCGAAGTTCAACATGTACCAGTCGCTGCACACGACGGTGATCGGCCCGGAGGGCAAGCCCGTCGAGCTGCAGATCCGCACCTGGGGCATGCACCGCCGCGCCGAGTACGGCGTCGCCGCGCACTGGAAGTACAAGGAGGAGACGGTCGGCGGCCGCAAGGCCGGTGACATGCAGTGGCTACGCCAGCTCCTCGACTGGCAGAAGGAGACCGCCGACCCGGCCGAGTTCCTGGAGTCGCTGCGCTTCGACCTGTCGGTCTCCGAGGTGTTCGTGTTCACGCCGAAGGGCGACGTGATCGCGCTGCCGCAGGGCGCCACCCCCGTCGACTTCGCCTACGCGATCCACACCGAGGTCGGGCACCGATGTATCGGCGCCCGCGTCAACGGCCGCCTCGTCCCCCTCGAATCGACCCTCGACAACGGCGACACCGTCGAGGTCTTCACCTCCAAGTCGCCGGACGCGGGCCCGAGCCGCGACTGGCTCGGCTTCGTCAAGAGCGCCCGCGCCCGCAACAAGATCAAGCACTGGTTCTCCAAGGAGCGCCGCGACACCGCGATCGAGTCCGGCAAGGACGCCATCGCCCGCGCCATGCGCAAGCAGAACATGCCGCTCCAGCGGATGATGTCCGGCGAGGCCCTCCTCGCCCTCGCCCGGGACATGCGCTACCCGGACGTGTCGTCCCTGTACGCGGCCGTGGGCGAGAGCCAGGTCTCCGCGCAGCACGTCGTGCAGCGCCTCGTGGACGCCCTCGGCGGTGTGGAGAGCGCCGAGGAGGACCTCGCCGAGATCGCGCTGCCGACGCGCCGCAAGCGCAGCCGCCCCGCCGGCGACCCGGGCGTCGTCGTCGCCGACGACCCGGACGTGTGGATCCGGCTGTCGCGCTGCTGCACCCCGGTCCCCGGCGACGACATCGTCGGTTTCGTGACCCGCGGCCACGGCGTCTCCGTCCACCGCTCCGACTGCGCCAACGTCGAGAGCCTGAGATCGCAGCCGGACCGCCTGATCGACGTCAAGTGGTCCCCGGGCGAGGACTCGGTCTTCCTCGTCGCGATCCAGGTGGAGGCGCTCGACCGCCCACGCCTGCTGTCGGACGTGACCCGCGTCCTGTCCGACCAGCACGTCAACATCCTGTCGGCGTCGGTCACCACGACCCGCGACCGCGTCGCCGTCAGCCGGTTCACCTTCGAGATGGGCGACCCGAAGCACCTCGGCCACGTCCTGAAGGCCGTCCGCTCCATCGACGGCGTCTACGACGTCTACCGGGTGACCAGCGGCGCCACCAAGTAGGAGCACGCACGCGAAAGGGCGGCCGCGGACGCGGCCGCCCTTTCGCGTGCGGGTCAGTTCTCGGCGGGCTCGTCCTCGGGGACGAAGTCGACCCCGGCCTCCGCACGCTGCTCCGGGGTGATGGGGGTCGGCGCGGCGGTCAGGGGGTCGTAGCCGGAGGCGGCCTTCGGGAAGGCGATCACGTCGCGGATCGACTCCTGGCGGGCGAGGAGCATGACCACCCGGTCCCAGCCGAACGCGATGCCGCCGTGCGGGGGCGGGCCGAACTTGAACGCCTCCAGCAGGAAGCCGAACTTGGACTCCGCCTCCTGCTTGGACAGGCCCAGCACGTCGAAGACGCGCTGCTGCATCTCGGCGCGGTGGATACGGATGGAGCCGCCGCCGATCTCGTTGCCGTTCAGGACGAGGTCGTAGGCGTCGGCGAGGGCGGAGCCCGGGTCGTCCTGGAAGGAGTCGGCGTACTCGGGCTTGGGCGCGGTGAACGGGTGGTGCACCGACGTCCAGCCGATCTGCTCGCCCTTGTCGTCCTCGACGGGCTCGAAGATCGGCGCGTCCACGACCCAGACGAACTTCCAGGCGGACTCGTCGATCAGGCCGCGGCGGCGGCCGATCTCCAGGCGCGCGGCGCCGAGGAGCTCCTGGGTGGAGTGCCGCTTGCCGGCGCCGAAGAAGACCGCGTCGCCGGGGGAGGCGCCGGTCTTGGCGGCGAGGCCGTCCTTCTCGGCGTCGGAGAGGTTCTTGGCGACCGGGCCGCCGAGGGTGCCGTCCTCCTGGACGAGCACGTAGGCGAGGCCGCGGGCGCCGCGGGCCTTCGCCCAGTCCTGCCAGCCGTCGAGCTCCTTGCGGGTCTGGGAGGCGCCGCCGGGCATGACGACCGCGCCGACGTACGGGGCCTGGAACACGCGGAACGACGTGCCGGCGAAGTACTCCGTCATGTCGGTCAGCTCGTTGTCGAACCGCAGGTCGGGCTTGTCGGAGCCGTAGCGGGCCAGCGCGTCGGCGTAGGTGATGTGGGGGATCGGGCGGGGGATCTCGTACCCGGCGATCTCCTTCCACAGGCGCGCCACGAGGTCCTCGCCGACCGCCAGGACGTCGTCCTGCTCGGCGAACGACATCTCGATGTCGATCTGGGTGAACTCGGGCTGCCGGTCGGCGCGGAAGTCCTCGTCGCGGTAGCAGCGGGCGATCTGGTAGTAGCGTTCGAGGCCGCCGACCATGAGCAGCTGCTTGAACAGCTGCGGCGACTGCGGGAGCGCGTACCAGTGGCCGGGCTGGAGCCGGACCGGGACGAGGAAGTCGCGGGCGCCCTCCGGGGTGGAGCGGGTGAGCGTGGGCGTCTCCACGTTCACGAAGCCGTGCGCGCGCATCACCTCGTGCGTCAGGAACGAGGCCTCCGAGCGGATCCTCATCGCCCGCGCGACGCTCTCGCGGCGCAGGTCGAGGTAGCGGTACTTGAGGCGGATCTCCTCGTTGACGTTGACGTCGCCCTCGATGGGGAACGGCAGCGGCGCCGCGTCGGAGAGCACCTCGATGCGGGCGGCGGCGACCTCGACCTCGCCCGTGGGCAGCTCGGGGTTCTCGTTGCCCTCCGGCCGGACGCGGACCTCGCCGACCACCTTGACGCAGTACTCGGCGCGCAGGTCGTGCGCGGTGTCCTCCTCGCGGAAGACGACCTGCGCGGTGCCGGAGGCGTCGCGCAGGTCGATGAACGTGACGCCGCCGTGGTCGCGGCGGCGGCCGACCCAGCCGGCCAGCGTTACCTGCTGCCCGGCGTGCTCCTTGCGGAGCGTCCCCGCCTCGTGGGTGCGGATCATTTCGAGAGCCTTTCCTTCAACGTCGTGGTGAGGTCGGTGAGCGGGACGGCGGTCTGCTCGCCCTCGGCCAGGTCCTTGACCTGGGCGACGCCGTCCGCGATATCTCGCTCCCCGAGGATCACGGCGTACCGGGCGCCCGAGCGGTCCGCGTCCTTCATGGCCCCCTTGAGCCTCTTGCCGCCGAACGCCATGTCGGCGGCGATCCCGGCGCCGCGCAGCTCGGCGACGAGCGCGAACAGGCGCCGCTCGGCGGTGTCGCCGAGCGGCACGCCGAACGCCTCGCAGCGCGGCTTGGCGGCGAACGCGGGACCCTCCCCGCCCGAGGACTCGGCCTCCAGGGCGAGGATCGTGCGGTCCAGTCCGAGCCCGAACCCGATGCCGGGCAGCGGCGGGCCGCCGATGTCCTCCGACAGCCCGTCGTAGCGGCCGCCGCCGCCGATGCCGGACTGGGCGCCGAGCAGCGGGTGGTCGAACTCGTAGGTGGTGCGGGTGTAGTAGTCGAGGCCGCGGACGAGGGTCGGGGTGTCCTCCCACTCGATGCCGAGGTCGGCGAGCAGCTCCCGGACGCGGTCGTGGTGCGCCTTGCACGCCGGGCACAGGTGGTCGGCCATCAGCGGGGCGCCCGCGAGCTGCTCGCGGACCTTGGGGCGCTTGTCGTCCAGCACCCGCAGCGGGTTGATCTCGACGCGGGCGCGGGTGTCCTCGTCCAGGTCCAGGCCGCGCAGGAAGTCCTGCAGCAGGGCCCGGTAGGCGGGGCGGCACTCCTTGCAGCCGAGCGAGTTCAGCAGCAGCCGCACCCGGGTCAGGCCGAGGGACCGGTACCAGTTCCACGCGATCGCGATCGTCTCGGCGTCGACCTGGGGGTCCTCGCTGCCGATCGCCTCCAGGTCGAGCTGGTAGAACTGCCGGTAGCGGCCCTGCTGCGGGCGCTCGGCGCGGAACGCGGGCCCGGTCGTCCACACCTTGGCCGGCAGCGACGCCTTGTGCAGGTTGTTCTCCAGGACGGAGCGCAGCACCGACGCGGTGAACTCGGGACGCAGCGTCAGCGACCGGCCGCCCCGGTCCTCGAAGGTGTACATCTCCTTGGACACCACGTCGGTGGACTCGCCGACGCCGCGCCGGAACAGGTTGGTGTCCTCGAACACCGCCAGTTCCAGGTAGCCGTAACCGGCCAGCCTCGCCTGCTCGGCGAAGGCCTCCCGGATGGCGTAGAAGAGGTCCGCTCGCGGCGGAACGTATTCGCTGACCCCCTTCGGGGCCCGGAAGCTCGAACTCATGGTCTTTTAGATCAGAATCCCTTGTCAGGTCCGTCCGCGGGGACCAGCTCCGAAAGGAACGGGTTGGTCGCGCGCTCGCGGCCGATTGTGGTCTGCTCGCCGTGGCCGGGCAGGACGGCCGTCTCGTCGGGCATCGTGAGGCACACCCGGGACAGGCTGGCGAGGATCTGCTCGTACGATCCGCCCGGCAGGTCGGTGCGCCCGATGGAGCCGGCGAACAGCAGGTCGCCGGTGAACATCACGTCCGGGATCTGCTGCGCCTTCGGCGTCCGGAACGTCACCGACCCGGGCGTATGGCCCGGCGCGTGGTCGACGGTGAAGTTCAGCCCGGCCAGCTCCAGCACGGCCCCGTCGGCCAGTTCCCGCACGTCGTCGGGCTCGGACAGCTCCAGACCGCCGAACAGCTGCTGCCCGGCGCCCAGGGACAGGCCCTTGGCCGGATCGGTCAGCAGGTCGCGGTCGTCCGGGTGGACGTAGGCCGGGACGTCCTTGGCGCCGCAGACCGGCGCCACCGACCAGACGTGGTCGAGATGGCCGTGCGTCAGCAGCACCGCGACCGGCTTCAGCCGGTGCTCGCGCAGGATCTCCTCGATCCCGCCCTCGGCGTCCTGGCCGGGATCGATGATCACGCACTCCTCACCGGCGGCGGGCGCCACGACGTAGCAGTTCGCGGCGAACGATCCAGCGGGGAACCCGGCGACGAGCACGGTCGTCCTTCCTTAGAACCATCTCGGGTGGGCGTGTTCGAGGGTACCGGCGCGGCCACGGCCACCGCGAACGAGTTGGCGCGGCCGACGTGTCGCGGGGCGCGGCCGGGCGGGGCGCCGCCGGGCGGGAGGCGCTCCCTGAACGCGGAGGCGCTTTTACTCCCCGGTACCGCTACTATGCGCTGCACGTTCACCTGATCACACCGGAAGGCGAGGCACGTGGCGGCGAAGGACCGCAAGAAGCAGCTCGCGCGGCAGCGCTACGAGCGGCAGCGGCAGCGGCAGGCGCAGGAGGCGGCGCGGGCGCGCCGACTCAAGATCATCACCGCCGCGGCGGTGGTGGCGGTCATCGTCGTCGGCGGCGCCGCGTTCATGGTGCTCACCAAGGACGACGAGTCCACCGCCGCCGGGCCCCGGTGCACCTACAAGGCGGCCCAGCAGGACGGCGCCCCCAAGGGCGTCGGCACACCTCCGGGCAAGCCCGCCTACACGGACGTCGTCCAGACGACGATGAAGACCAACCAGGGCGACGTGGAGGTGCAGCTGTACGGTGGCAAGGCTCCGTGCACGGTCAACTCCTTCGCGTACCTGGCGCAGAAGAACTTCTTCGACAAGACGACGTGCCACCGGCTGACGAGCGGCGGGCTCAACGTCCTGCAATGCGGCGACCCCACCGCGAAGGGCACCGGCGGGCCGGGCTACCAGTTCGCGAACGAGAACACGAGCGGCGCCACGTACACCGAGGGCACGCTCGCCATGGCGCACAGCAGCCTGCCGGACTCCAACGGCAGCCAGTTCTTCATGGTCTACAAGGACTCGCAGCTCCCGCCGGACTACACGGTGTTCGGGAAGATCACCAAGGGGCTGGACGTGCTGAAGAAGATCGCCGACGCGGGC
Organism: Actinomadura sp. NPDC000929; assembly: GCF_040492065.1. Taxonomy (NCBI): domain Bacteria; kingdom Bacillati; phylum Actinomycetota; class Actinomycetes; order Streptosporangiales; family Thermomonosporaceae; genus Actinomadura; species Actinomadura sp. NPDC000929. The sequence goes on from NZ_JBEUPA010000163.1 coordinate 7,073, forward strand.
TCGGACCCGAAGGGCGACGGCAAGCCCAAGAAGAAGGTAGAGATCCAGGACGTCACGATCGCCGGGAAATAGGCGAACGGGATACTAAGGTGTGGAGGGTCCGGTCGCCGTGAGCGCGTCCGGACCCGCGATTCAGGAGGCAAGGGTGTCCAGCGCGACCGATCCCTGGGGCCGGGTGGACGAGGACGGCACCGTCTATGTCAGGACGGCCGACGGCGAGCGGGTCGTCGGCTCCTGGCAGGCCGGCGCGCCCGAAGAGGCCCTGGCCTACTTCAAGCGCAAGTACGACGCGCTCGCCACCGAGATCGGCCTTCTCGAGCAGCGGGTCCGCACCACGGACCTGCAGCCGGGCCAGGCCCAGCAGGGCATCGACCGGCTGCGCGAGGCCGTCGCCGACGCGCACGCCGTCGGCGACCTCGACGCCCTCCTGCGCCGCCTGGACGGCCTGACGGAACAGGTCGGGCGGCGCCGCGAGGAGGTCAAGGCCCAGCGCGAGCAGCACCGGCACGAGGCCCGCGACACCAAGGAGCGGATCGTCGCCGAGGCCGAGCGCATCGCCGTCGAGGAGACGCACTGGAAGAACGGCGGCGAGCGCCTGCGCCTCCTGGTCGAGGAGTGGAAGGCCGCCGACCGGATCGACCGCCCCACCGAGACCGCGCTGTGGAAGCGGCTGTCGGCCGCCCGCAACGCCTTCACCAAGCGCCGCAAGGCCTACTTCGCCACGCTCGACGACCAGCGCGAGGAGGCCCGGCGGGAGAAGGAGCGCCTCGTCGCCGAGGCCGAGGCGATGGCGGGTTCCACCGACTGGGGCGACACGGCCGCCGCCTACCGCGACCTGATGCGCCGCTGGAAGCTCGCCGGGCGCGCCTCCCGGGACGCCGAGGAGGACCTGTGGGCCCGCTTCAAGGGCGCCCAGGACACCTTCTTCCAGGCCCGCAGCGCGGCGTTCGCCGAGCGCGACGCCGAGTTCCGCGGCAACGCCGAGGAGAAGGAGAAGATCCTCGCCGAGGCCGAGCGGCTGCTGCCGGTGCGGGACGTCCGGCAGGCCCGCCAGTCCCTGCGCGCGATCCAGGAGCGCTGGGAGGCCGCCGGGATGGTGCCGCGCGACCAGCGCGACCGGCTGGAGGGGCGGCTCCGCAAGATCGAGGAGGCCGTGCGCTCCGCCGAGGAGAACGAGTGGCGCCGCACCAACCCCGAGGCCCGCGCTCGTGCCGAGGCCACGGTGGCCCAGCTGCGCAGCTCCATCGAGCAGCTGGAGAAGCGGCTCGGCAAGGCCCGTGAGGCCGGCCGCCAGAAGGACGTCAAGGAGGCCGAGGAGGCCCTCAGCGCCCGCCGCGCCTGGCTCGAAGAGGCCGAGCGCACGCTCGCCGAGTTCTCCTGACCCCGGCCGCCCTCAGGCCGAGCGGCCCAGGAAGGCGAGCATGCGCGTCTGCTCGTCGGCGCCGCGCGGAGCGGGCAGGGGCGGCGCCAGATGCCCCTCGGACCGCAGTGAGGCGGCGACCACCTGGGCCGTGGCGAACGCGTGGTGGACGAGGTCCGGGTCGAGGCGCGAAGGCTGCCCCGTGGCCCGGGCCAGGTCCCAGGCATGCACCAGCGGCTCCAGGATGTAGCCCTCCAGGAAGTCGCCCAGCGGCAGCTCGCCCAGCCCGTCGAAGGGGATGGGGCGGTGGAGCGCGTCGGGGGTGAGCGCCGCCGCGCACTCCTTGCGGGCCGCCCGCCAGCTCATCAGGACGTCGCCCGCGACGAACCGCGCGGGGGCGGCGTTGACGTCCGGCTCGGGCTGTCCCGTGGCCAGCGCCCGGACCAGGAACTGGCCGCCGGTCACGTGGCCGGCGACGTCCCGGGCGGTCCACCCCGCGCAGGGCGACGGCGCGTCCCACCCGTCGCGGGGGACGCCGGCCACCAGGCCCTCGAAGAGGTCGAGGGCCCGGTGGTAGCCGCTGAGGTTGTGAGCCATGGTGGTCAGTGACGCGCGATCCGGCGGCGCTGTCAAGCGCTATCGCGAACCTCGCGGGGACCGGCTCACACGGCGGGGGAGCCGCGCTGCCGGAGCATCGCGTTCATCTGCGTGATCTCGGCCTGCTGCCCTTCCACCATCGTGCGGGCGAGGCGCCGCACCCGTTCGTGCCCGGTGCGCTCCAGCACCGCCCGCGCCATGGCCACGCCGCCGCGGTGGTGCGCGATCATCAGCTTCAGGAACAGCACCTCGGCGTCGCGGCCGGACGCCTTCTCCAGGTCGGCGAGCCGGTCGCGGGTCGCCATGCCGGGCATCGGGGCCCCGCCGCCGGGGTGGCCGCCGTGCCCGGACATCCAGCGCATCCGGCCGGACGGGTCGGCCTTCGGCACGCCCCACTCGTCCAGCCAGGCCGTCATCATGCCGATCTGGGCGGACTGGGTGTTGATGATGTCGAAGGCCAGCAGCCGGGTCTCGGGATCGTCCGTGCGGTCCCTCACGGTGAACGACATCCGCACCGCCTGGGCGTGGTGCACGCTCATGTCGCGGGCGAAACCCGCCTCGGGGCCGTCCGTGCCGGGCCGTTCCGAGCGGGAGACGGCGAGCGCGACCAGGACGGCCCCGGCGAGCAGGACCAGGGCCGCGAGGACGACGGTGGCGCGCCGTCCCCGCGGCGCCTCGGCGGCCTCGCTCACGGGGCGTCCTTGCCGCCCGAGCAGGCCGCGCCCGGCTCGGGGGTCTGCGGGCCCTTCACGAAGGCCCGCAGGAACTGGTCCACCCGCGCGTCGGTGGCCTGCTGGAGCTTCAGCTGCCTGCCCCACGCGGTGAGCGCGACCGGGGAGTCCTGGTCCGGGTAGGGGCTGAGCAGCGTGTAGTCGGTCGCGGAGACCTTGCCCTTCAGCAGGTCGAGCTGGTCCGCGGGAAGGCCGGGCCGGTAGGTGATCCAGACGGCGCCGTGCTCCAGGGAGTGGACGGCGTGCTCGTTCAGCAGCGGCGTCTCGTAGACGCGGCCGTCGCAGTTCTGCCACACGGGGTTGTGGTCGCCGCCCATCGGCGGGTCGGTGTCGTACTTGACGCTGCCGCCGACGTGGCCGCGGCCGAGGTCGTCCTTGGTCACGAGGCCGGGGACGGAGGAGGAGCCGTCGGCGGACGACGACCGGGTCTGCATGAACGTGAAGCCGATGGCGACGACCGCCACCAGGCCGATCACGGCGAAGAAGGCGATGCCTCCCCACGGGATCTCGCGCTGTGTCAGCGCGTTCTTCGTGGCGGTCCTGCCGCGCGCGTTGGCGTTGTGGGCGTTCGCGTTGCGGGCGTTCTTGTTCCGGGCGCTCTTGGACATGAGGGCGTCCTCTCAGGTGCTGTGGGTCAGGAAGGACAGGGCAGCGCCGCGTCGGCCATGGGCGTGGACGCGGACGGTGCGATCGGCCGGAGGGCCGGTCCTTCTACAGCCGGAGGACCTGGAGGGAGGGCCAGGACGCGGGGGCGAGCCGCGTGCAGGCCGGAGGGGTGAACGCCCAGCCGAGACGGGCGGGCAGGCGCGAGACGGGCCGGCGCAGCACGGCGGCCAGGCCCAGCAGGACGAGGGTGAACAGGACGGCCAGGCACAGGCACGCGTCCATGGGAACGGGCGCGGGCGTCTTGGTCGGGGCGACGGCCGGCGCGTCCTGTGCGAGGCCGTGAGAGCCGCTGAGCGCCGCGGTCGCGGCGTCCGGCTGTTCGTGGCCCGTGGACGCCGACACGGCTCCGACGGGAACGCTCACGGCGTGCTGGGTGCACACGCGCGGCGGGGGCGCGTGGCCCAGCCCGTAGCTGAACACCAGCCCGCCCACGACGAACAGCGCCACGAGCAGCCCTGCCAGCCCGTGGCGTCGACGGGGGGCCGTACCGGACACCGTCACGCTCCTGGTCGCGTCTTCCGGGCTGGTCCAACGCCGCAGCCGTCCCAGGGGTTCCCGCCCGCCGGACGCGCGTGCGGAACGGTCCCGCACGGAGCCGCCCGACCGTCCGGGACTGTCCGCGCCGCGAGATAGTGTCGGAGCGTGACCAGCAGGGCGGATTCGGGCGAGCCGGAAGGCCTTTTCGACCCTCCGGAGCGGGACGGAGCGGTTTCGGCGGAGGTGCGGCCGGAGCCGCCGGCGGCGCCCGCCCGGGGCGGCGCGGAGCAGCCCCTCGCGGTCCGCATGCGCCCCCGCGCCCTCGACGAGGTCGTCGGGCAGGGGCACCTGCTCGGCCCGGGCACGCCGATCCGGCAGCTCGTCGACCGGGACGTGCCGATGTCGCTCGTGCTGTGGGGGCCGCCGGGCACCGGCAAGACCACCCTCGCCACCGTCGTCAGCCATGTCACCTCCCGCCGGTTCGTGGAGGTCTCCGCGGTCAGCGACGGCGTCAAGCGCGTCCGCGCCGAGATCGACCTGGCGCGCCGGGAGCTCGGCATGACGGGCCGCCAGACGGTCCTGTTCGTCGACGAGGTGCACCGCTTCAACAAGGCCCAGCAGGACGCCCTGCTCCCCGCCGTGGAGAACCGCTGGGTCTCGTTCATCGGCGCCACCACCGAGAACCCGTTCTTCTCCGTCATCAGCCCGCTGCTGTCGCGGTCGCTGCTGCTCACCCTGGAGCCGCTCGGCGAGGACGACCTGCGTGAGGTCGTCCGCCGCGCCCTCACCGAGGAGCGCGGGCTGAACGGGGCGGTCACCCTCGACCCCGCCGCCGAGGACCACCTCATCCGGCTGGCCGGCGGCGACGCCCGCCGCACCCTCACCTACCTGGAGGCCGCCGCGCTCGTCGTCGACGACGGCGGGGCGATCGACACGGACGTGCTGGAGAAGGCCGTCGACCGGGCCGCCGTCCGCTACGACCGCGAGGGCGACCAGCACTACGACGTCATCAGCGCGTTCATCAAGAGCATCCGCGGCAGCGACGTCGACGCGGCGCTGCACTACCTCGCCCGCATGATCGAGGCCGGCGAGGACGCCCGGTTCATCGCCCGGCGGCTGATCGTGCACGCCAGCGAGGACGTCGGCATGGCCGACCCGACCGCGCTGCAGACCGCGGTCGCCGCCGCGCAGGCGGTGGAGTTCGTCGGCCTGCCCGAGGCCCGCATCAACCTGGCCCAGGCGGTGATCCATCTCTCCCTCGCGCCGAAGTCCAACGCGGTGATCACGGCGGTGGACGGGGCGCTCGGCGACGTCCGCAAGGGGCTGGCCGGACCCGTCCCGGGGCACCTGCGCGACGCCCACTACAAGGGCGCGGCGAAGATCGGGCACGGGCAGGGCTACAAGTACGCGCACGACCACCCCGGCGGCGTGGTCCGTCAGCAGTACGCGCCAGACGCGGTCGACGGACGGGAGTACTATCGCCCGACCAGGCACGGCGCGGAAGCCCGGTTCACCGAGGTGCTCGCGCGGATCCGCTCCGTCCTGCGCGGCGCCGCGGACCGGCGATGATCGTTCTTCGCCGGCCGGTGCTCCCGCCAAGCGGCGTGGTGGACCGGTAAGGTCTGTCAGGCCATGCCCGGCCCCGTGCCGGCCTCACGCGAACGGAAAGCCCTGATGCTTACTGGTGGACAGCTAGCAGGCCTCATCGTGGCCGTGTTCTGGGCGGTGCTCGTCTCGTTCGTCGCGCTCACCCTGCTGAAGCTCTCCAAGCTGCTCGGCGAGGCCAGCGAGCTCGTCCGCGACATCGGCGAGCAGGCCGGCCCGCTCATGGAGGACATGACCCGGACGGTGAAGCGCGCCAACGAGCAGCTCGGCCGCACCGACGTCATCACCAGGCAGGTCGCCGGCGTCACCCAGAACGTCTCGGCCGTCACCACCGTGATGACCTCGGTGGTCGGCGGGCCGCTGGTGAAGGCCGCCGCCTTCTCCTACGGCGTCCGCAAGGCCCTCGGCCACCGCGACGGGGAGGAGCGCGCCGCGTCCGGACGTCCGGAGCTGCCGGCCCGCTCTTCGGGTAGGGGACGCAGATGAGGCGGCTGTTCTGGCTCTCGGTCGGCGCGGGCGCCGGCGTCTACGCCACGCACCGCGTCAAGCGGCGCGTGGAGCGTTTCACGCGCGCCCTGTCGCCCGAGAGCGTCGCCGCGCGGGCGGTGTCGAGCGGGCAGAACGCCGGCGAGCGGCTGAGGCTTTTCGCCTCCGACGTCCGTACCGAGATGCGGGCCCGCGAGGAGGAGCTGCGCGAGGCCGTCCGGATGGACCAGGCCCCGCCGGACGGCGGCGGGCCGCAGGCCCGCCGCGTGCTCAAGGCGAGATACACGATCATCGAGAACGACAAGGATGGCCACTGATATGGAGTCGGCAGAGGTCGCACGCCGCTTCCTCGGGTTCTTCGAGGAGCGCGGGCACACGGTGGTGCCCTCGGCCAGCCTGGTCGCCGAGGACCCGACGCTGCTTCTGGTCAACGCCGGCATGGTCCCCTTCAAGCCGTACTTCCTCGGCCAGCGCACCCCTCCGTCCCAGCGGATGACGAGCGCGCAGAAGTGCGTGCGCACGCCCGACATCGAGGAGGTCGGGAAGACCACCCGGCACGCCACCTTCTTCCAGATGCTGGGCAACTTCTCCATCGGCGACTACTTCAAGGAGCAGGCGATCCCCTTCGCCTGGGAGCTGCTGACCCGGTCGCGGGAAGACGGCGGCTTCGGTTTCCCTGAGGAGAAGCTCTGGGTCACCGTCTTCAAGGACGACGACGAGGCCCACGGCATCTGGCACGAGAAGGTCGGCGTCCCCCTCGACCGCATCCAGCGGCGCGGCATGGAGGACAACTTCTGGTCGATGGGCGTGCCCGGCCCGTGCGGCCCCTGCTCGGAGATCTACTACGACCGCGGCCCCGAGTACGGCCGCGAGGGCGGCCCGATCGCCGACGAGGACCGCTACCTGGAGGTCTGGAACCTCGTCTTCATGCAGTTCGAGCGGGGCCCCGGGGAGAGCAAGACCGACTTCCCGATCCTCGGCGACCTGCCGGCGAAGAACATCGACACCGGCATGGGCCTGGAGCGCATGGCGGCGATCCTGCAGGGCGTCGACAACATCTACGAGACCGACACCCTCTGGCGGGTCCTCGACCGCGCCGCCGGGCTGACCGGCACCTCCTACGGCCGCGACCACCGCGCGGACGTGTCGCTGCGCGTCGTCGCCGACCACGTCCGCAGCGGCACGATGATGGTCGCCGACGGCATCCGCCCCGGCAACGAGGGCCGCGGCTACGTGCTGCGCCGCATCCTGCGCCGCTCCATCCGCAACCTGCGCCTGCTCGGCGGGCAGGACGCCGGGCTCATGCACGAGCTGACGGCCGTCTCGATCCAGGCGATGGGCGAGCAGTACCCGGAGCTGGTGCGCACCGCCGCGAACATCCACACCGTCATCGACGCGGAGGAGGAGTCCTTCCTCCAGACGCTGCGCACCGGCACCGCGATCTTCGACACCGCCGTCGACGACACCAAGCGCTCCGGCGGCGCGACCCTGGCGGGCGAGCAGGCGTTCAAGCTGCACGACACCTACGGCTTCCCGATCGACCTCACCCTGGAGATGGCGTCCGAGCAGGGCCTCCAGGTGGACGAGGAGGGCTTCCGCCGGCTCATGAAGGAGCAGCGGGACCGCGCGAAGAAGGACGCCCGCGACAAGAAGACCGGCAACCTCGACGTCTCCGTCCTGGACGAGCTGCTCACCGGCGCGGGCGGCAGGGTCGACTTCACCGGCTACGGCAGCCTGGCCGGCGACGCCCGCCTCGTGGGACTGCTGGTGAACGGCGCCAACGCGCCCGCCGCCGGGGAGGGCACCGAGGTCGAGGTCGTCCTCGACCGCACCCCGTTCTACGCCGAGGGCGGCGGCCAGCTCGCCGACCACGGCCTGATCAGGTTCGGCAACGGCGCCGTGGTCGAGGTGACCGACGTGCAGGCGCCCCTCGCCGGGCTCATCGTGCACCGCGGACGGGTCCGCAGCGGCGAGGCGCAGGCCGGCGACACCGCCTACGCCGAGGTCGACGTGGAGCGGCGCCGGGCGATCTCCCGCTCGCACACCGCGACCCACATGGTGCACGCCGGGTTCCGCCGCGCGCTCGGCGAGTCCGCCGCGCAGGCCGGGTCGGAGAACTCGCCCGGCCGGTTCCGGTTCGACTTCACCGCGTCCGGCGCGGTCCCCGCGAGCGTGCTGCGCGACGTCGAGGACGAGGTGAACGAGGTCCTGGTCGGCGACCTGGACGTGCGCGCCTTCCACACCTCGATCGACGAGGCCCGCGCGATGGGCGCGCTCGCGCTGTTCGGCGAGAAGTACGGCGACGAGGTGCGGGTCGTCGAGGTCGGCGACTACTCCCGCGAGCTGTGCGGCGGCACCCACGTCGCCCGCAGCGGGCAGCTCGGCCTGGTCAAGGTGCTGGGCGAGTCGTCCATCGGCGCCGGCGTCCGGCGCGTCGAGGCGCTCGTCGGCATCGACGCCTTCCGCTTCCTGGCCCGCGAGAGCGTCCTCGTGGCGCAGCTCGCCGAGCAGATGAAGACCCGCAAGGAGGAGCTGCCCGAGCGCGTCTCCGGCGTGGTCGCCCGTCTGCGGGACGCCGAGAAGGAGCTGGAGAAGCTCCGCTCCCAGCAGGTCCTCGCGATCGCGGGGTCCCTCGCCGAGGGCGCCAAGGACGTGGCCGGCACCGCCTTCGTGGGGCACCGCGCCCCCGACGGCACCGGCGCCGACGACCTGCGCAAGCTCGCCGTCGACATCCGCGGCCGCCTGACCTCGCGCCCCGCGGTCGTGATGGTCGCCGGGGCGCCGAAGGACCGTCCCGTCGTGGTCGTCGCCGTCACCCAGGGGGCGCGTGACCGCGGCCTGAAGGCGGGCGCCCTCGTCGGCCTGGCCGCCAAGGCGCTCGGCGGGGGCGGCGGCGGCAAGGACGACCTGGCCCAGGGGGGCGGCGCCGACCCCGCCGCGATCGGCGACGCCCTCGCCGCCGTCGAGCGGGCGGTAGGGGCCGCGTGAGCCCGGGTTGCGCTCCGAGCCGCCGAGCGGAGGCGAGGCGATGAGGCAGGGCGTGCGGCTCGGGGTGGATGTGGGGAGCGTTCGGGTCGGGGTCGCCCGGTGCGATCCCGGCGGCATCCTCGCGTCGCCCCTGGAGACCGTGAAGAGCGGCAAGGGCGACGTCGACCGGCTCGTCGACCTGGTCGCCGAGCACGAGGCGATCGAGGTCGTCGTCGGGCTGCCGACGTCGCTGTCGGGCCGGGAGGGCCCGGCGGCGCAGTCGGCGCGCAGGTTCGCGGCCAGGCTCGCCGACCGCCTCCCCCCGGAGACCGTGCGGCTGCACGACGAGCGGCTCACCACCGTCACCGCCGAGAGCGGCCTGCGGGCCGGCGGCGTGCACGGCCAGGCGCGGCGCAAGGTCGTCGACCAGGCGGCCGCGGCGGTCCTGCTCCAGGCGGCCCTCGACGCCGAGCGGTTGACCGGACGCCCCCCGGGCGAGATCGTCCAGGGGAGCTCATGAACGACTTGGACCTCTTCTCCGACCCGTACGGCGACGGGCCTCCGCCCGAGGAGACCCGCGGCAGGCGGGACCAGCGGCGGCGGCGCAAGCGCCAGAAGCGCCGCAAGCGCAGCGGGCGCGCCGCCGCGCTGTTCGCGATGGCGTTCCTCGTGGCCGTGTTCGGCACCGGCGGCGTCCTCGGGTACGCGTGGCTCGACAACAAGTGGCATCCGCCGGACTACGACGGCGCGGGCACCGGCAAGGTCACCGTCCAGATCAAGGACGGCGCGACCGGGTCGGTGATCGGGACGACGCTGGAGCAGCACAAGGTCGTCAAGAGCTCCGCGGCGTTCGTGAAGACCTACAACAAGGAGGCCCGCGCCTCCAGCATCCAGCCGGGCTTCTACCAGATGCGGCTGCAGATGTCGTCGGCCGCGGCGGTGGCGCTGCTGCTCGACCCGAAGTCGCGGGCCGGGAACCAGGTCGTGATCCCCGAGGGCCGCCGGGCCGTCGAGGTCTTCGAGCTGCTGGCGAAGAAGACCGGCATCTCCGTCAAGGAGTTCCAGGCGGTGGCGAAGCGGCCGAAGAACCTCGGGCTGCCCGCCTACGCGCGGGGCAAGGTCGAGGGGTACCTGTACCCGGGCCGCTACGACCTGGATCCGAACGGCACGGCGGAGCAGATCCTCAAGGAGATGGTGGGGCGCTTCAACAAGGAGGCCGCCAGCGTCGACCTCGTCGCCGAAGCGCGCAAGGCGCACATGAACCCGGCCACGGTCATGACGCTCGCCAGCCTGGTCCAGGCCGAGGGCGGCAAGCCCAGCGACCTGCCGAAGATCTCCCGGGTCATCTACAACCGGGTGGAGAAGGGCATGAAACTGCAGTTCGACACGACGGTGCTGTACGCGCTGAACGAGCGGCGGCTCACCGTCACCGAGAAGGACCTGCAGACCGACTCGCCCTACAACACCTACCTGCACGCGGGTCTGCCGCCCGGCCCGATCTCCAACCCGGGCCCGGACGCGATCGAGGCGGCGCTGGCCCCGGAGGACGGGACGTGGCTGTACTTCATCGCCACCGACCCGACGAACAAGGTCACCAAGTTCGCCACGACGGAGCAGGAGCGGCTGGCGATCGAGAAGGAGTTCCGGGCATGGCAGAAGGCGCACCCGGGCCAGTGACCGGCGGGACGGGCCGCCGCGCGGCGGTGCTCGGGTCGCCGGTCGCCCATTCGCTGTCGCCGGTGCTGCACCGGGCGGCGTACGCGGCGATGGGGCTGGACGGCTGGTCCTACGACGCGGTCGAGTGCGGTGAGGACGGCCTGGCCGCGGTGCTGGACGGGCTCGGCCCCGAGTGGGCGGGCCTGTCGCTGACCATGCCGCTCAAGCGCGTCGCGCTCGGCCTCGTGGACACGGTCTCGGACCTCGCGGTGAAGGTCGGGGGCGCCAACACGATCGTCCTTCGGGACGGGCGGCGGCACGGCGACAACACCGACGTGTACGGCATCGAGACGGCACTCGCCGAGGCGGGACTGAAGGGTCCGTCCACGGCGCTGGTGCTGGGCGGCGGCGCGACGGCCGCGTCCGCGCTGGCGGCGCTCGCCGGGCTCG
>NZ_JBEUPA010000164.1:0-17555 GCF_040492065.1 Actinomadura sp. NPDC000929
AGTTCATGAACAGCCACGAGCCCTTCCTGAACGGCCTGCCCTGAGCCGCCCTCCCCGACCGGCCTTCCGGACCGGTCCCGCTCGGCGACGTCGACGGGGCGCTGGAGCAGTTCGGGCGGGATGAGGTCGTGCCGGCCCGCGATGAACTCCTGCACCCAGATCTTGGCGCGGATGAGCGGCCGCCGGAGCCGCGTCTCGCGCCGGACGGCCCGGTGGTACCGGCGCGAGCCGGGGTCGTAGCGCCAGCGCGACCAGGGCGAGCCGGGCCGCGCCACCCGGATCGCGCCGACGATCAGCAGCGCGGGCATGAACAGCCCGATGAGCCCCGTCCAGATCTTGCCCTTCAGCAGCGTGACCACGGCGAGGACGAGGTTGACGGCGAGCGAGGCGACGTAGACGCGGGTGATCAGCCCGGTGCCGTGGTCGGGCGCGATGCCCTCGTAGCCGAGGGGACGGATGCCGAGCAGCAGCAGCCCGGTCACCGCCATCGCGACGAACACCGCGTCGACGGACGCGCGGCCCTTCTCCGTCCAGTAGACGTCGCTGAGGTGCAGGATCAGCGCGAACTCGTCCAGGACGAGGGCCGATCCCATCCCGAACACCACCGCCGCCGCGAGGTCGAGGCCGACGTAGGCGTCCGGGACGGCGAGGCTCGCCACCCCGCCCAACAGCATCAGCACCACGCCGAACACGACGTGGTGGATGTGCACGTCGCCGGCCTTCACGTTCCGGAACCACCAGCGCACGTCCGCGCGGATCAGCCGCACGTTCACCCGCGTCAGCACGAAAGTGACCATGAACGCCACGAAGAAACCGAACAGCGGCAGCCGGCCGGTCGCCACGATGCGTTCGTCGAACATCTCGATCATCTGCCCCCCGCCTCCTCAATGATGCACCGTGACATGCGCCGATATCGTGTGACCCTGCCGACGATCAGGGGGAGAACCGCCATGAGCCGCATCGTGGACCGCTGCGATCCCGGGTACCGGGCATGGATCGCCGAGGCGATCCGGCTCGTGGACGCCGACGCCAACCGCAGCGCCGACACGCACCTGCACGTGTTCCCGCTGCCCCCGGAGTGGGGCATCGACCTCTACCTGAAGGACGAGTCCGTCCACCCCACGGGTTCGCTGAAGCACCGGCTCGCCCGGTCGCTGTTCCTGTACGGGCTGGCCAACGGGTGGATCCGCCAGGACACGACGATCATCGAGGCGTCCAGCGGGTCGACGGCGGTGTCGGAGGCGTACTTCGCGCGGCTGCTCGGCCTGCCGTTCGTCGCGGTCATGCCGGCCACCACCAGCCCGGAGAAGATCCAGCTCATCGAGTTCCACGGCGGCCGCTGCCACCTGGTGGCCGACCCGTCGGCGATCTACGAGGAGTCGCGGCGGCTCGCGGCCGAGTGCGGCGGCCACTTCATGGACCAGTTCACCTTCGCCGAGCGGGCGACGGACTGGCGCGGCAACAACAACATCGCCGAGTCGATCTTCGAGCAGATGCGGCTGGAGCGGTTCCCCGAGCCGTCCTGGATCGTGGTCGGCGCGGGCACCGGCGGGACGTCCGCGACGATCGGCCGGTACGCCCGCTACCGGATGTTCCAGACGCGGCTCGCGGTGGTCGACCCGGAGGGGTCGGCGTTCCACGGCTCGTTCGCCGACGGGGACCCCGAGCGCACCGCGGCGGGCTCGCGGATCGAGGGCATCGGCCGCCCCCGCGTCGAGCCGTCGTTCCTGCCCACGGTGATCGACCGGATGATCCGGGTGCCGGACGCGGCGTCGATCGCGGCGATGCGCTGGACGAGCGAGGTCAGCGGCCGGAGCGTGGGCGGCTCGACCGGCACGAACATGTGGGGCGCGGCCGAGCTGATCGCGCAGATGCGGGCCCGCGGGGAGCGCGGCAGCGTCGTCACGCTCATCTGCGACGGCGCCGAGCGCTACGCGGGCACCTACGGGTCGGACGCGTGGCTGGCGGAGCAGGGCCTCGACGTCGCCCCCTACCGGGCCGCGCTGGACGCCTTCCTGAAGACCGGCACGATGCCGGACGTCACCCCGTGACGCGGATCGGGTTGAACAGGTCGGCGTAGATCAGCAGCCCGCCCATGACGATCAGGATGACGGCCATCACGTACGTCACCGGCAGCGCCTTGGCCACGTCCACGTAGCCGGGGTCGGGCCTGCGGAAGATCCGGGCGAAGGCCTTCTTGACCGCCTCCAGGAGCGCGCCCGCGATGTGCCCGCCGTCCAGCGGCAGCAGCGGGATGAGGTTGAACAGCCCGACCGCGAGGTTCAGCGAGCCGAGCAGCATCACGAAGAAGGAGACCTTCTGCGTCCCGGTGAAGTCGTCGGACGCGGCGACCTCGCCGCCGATCCTGCTGACGCCGACGACGCCGATCGGCCCGTTCGGGTCGCGCTTCTCGCCGCCGAAGGCCGCGTTCCACACGCCGACCATCTTCTGCGGCATCCGCACCAGGGCGCCGACGGTGCGCGCGGTCAGGTCGCCCATCGTGCTCGCGACCGCGCCCGGCCCCTGCCGCTCGATCCCGCTGGACGGCGTGATGCCGAGGAACCCGACGTTGACGACCTTGTCCTCGTCCTTGAGGTCGTACATCTGGTTGCGGGTGATCGGGACGTTCAGCCGCACGTCCCTGCCGTCCCGCCGGACGGTCATCGGGACGGTCTTGCCGCCGTCCTTGCGGATCAGCCGCTGCAGCTGCGGATAGTCGTCGATCTTCTTGCCGTCGAACGCGACGATCCGGTCGCCGGCCTGGAGCCCGACCTGCCGCGCGGGCGTCGGCGTCGCGCCCGCCGGGCACGCGGCGACCTTGGCGCTGGCCGGCACCATGCACTCGGCGACCTCCTTGATCACCGGCTGCGGCTGGTTGACGCCGATGCCCATCAGCAGGATCGCGAAGAACATCACCGACAGGAGCAGGTTCATCGCGGGCCCGCCGAACATGATGAGCAGCTTCTGCCACCACTTCTTGGCGTAGAACACGCGGTCCCCGTCGCCGGGCCCGACCTCCTCCAGCGAGGCCCCGCGCGCGGACTCGATCAGCCCCTGCCACGGCCCGGTGCTGATCCGCCGCACCTGCCCGGGCGCGTCGCCCTTGCGCGGCGGCAGCATGCCGATCATGCGGATGTAGCCGCCGAGCGGGATCCACTTGACCCCGTACTCCGTCTCGCCCTTGTGCCTCGACCACATGGTGGGCCCGAACCCGACCATGAACTGCGTGGTCCGCACCCCGAACAGCTTGGCGAAGGAGAAGTGCCCGAGCTCGTGCAGCGCGATGGAGACCAGCAGGCCGAAGAAGAGGATCAACGCTCCAGCCAGGTAGTAGACCATGCGGCGTGCCCTCCGGGTCCGTCCACCCCGCGCACCCGGGGGTGATCTCCGACAACCAGTTCAGAGTACGTTACGGCCCACGATCCGGTTGAGGCGAACGAAGAAGCGGTCCGTGCCGGAGGCCACTTTGATGCACGGTGCTAACCCGGCCGCGCATCATTGGCACGAGAGCGCGTATCCGCGAGCAGGGCCGACCGCCCATCATGGGCGGCCCACCCCGGCCACGGAGGTTCCCCCTTGAAGCGCGGTCATGTAGCGGTCCTGGCCCTGACGCTGGCCCTGGCCGGCTGCGGCGGCAGCGACGACGGCGGCACGACGGCGGGCGCGTCGTCCGCAGCCCCGACCGCCAGGACGCAGGCCCCCTCCGCCCCCGGCACGGGCGCCGAGGCGACGCCCCTCCCCCCGGCCCAGTCGAAGGCGGTCAAGGCCTTCAACGACTGCATGCACGCCCAGGGCGTCCAGATGCCCACCCCCAACCCCACGAGATCCCCCGCCCCCGACGAGCTGAAGAAGATCAGGGCCGCCCTGCAGACCTGCGTGAAGTCCATGTCGCCCCCCGCCACCCCACCCCCAAGCTGACGACCACCGCCCACCGCGCTCCCATCACCAAGAAGCGCAACGGTCGAGACGACCCGCACAGAGGGACACCGAAACGGAAGCACCAGCAGCAACCGTCCAACGAGACGACCTAAGCCGCCACCTCAGCCGACGACGACCCCAACACTCGCGATCGCGTCCGAGGGCAGGTTCGAGCTTGCGAGAACCTGATCGCGCAGCGAGCCGCAAGGCGAGCCGGAGCGATGCCAGCGATCGCACGTGTTTTTTGAGGTCGGGGCCCCCAGGGCCCCGACCTCAAAAAACACAATGAACACTGCTAGCCTTCTTCGACAGCTGATGATCCCGTGCGGGAGAGTCCCTCGCAGCCGGTGGGGGACGCCGAAGGAGCAAATCCTCCCCGGAACCTCTCAGGCCCACGGACCGCACGGGCCAGGCGACCTCTGGAAAGCGGGGACTCCGGTCCCCCGCCGAAGGTGAAAGCCCGCCGTGCGCGGCGGGTGAAGCTCTCAGGCGCCGATGACAGAGGGGGAGGCACCGATACGCCCGGTGCGCGAGTGGGACGATGGACCACGCGCGCCCGTGACGAAGGAGCCGAGCCCATGTCCGCCGATCCGACCGCGAAGAAGACGCCGCTGCACGACGTCCATGAGGACCTCGGCGCGAACCTCGTCGACTTCGCCGGCCATCTCATGCCGCTGCGCTACGCGAGCGAGACCGCCGAGCACCAGGCCGTCCGCACGGGGGCGGGGCTGTTCGACCTGTCGCACATGGGGGAGATCTTCCTGTCGGGTCCGGGCGCGGGGGCCGCGCTGGACTTCGCGCTGGTCGGCAACCTGTCGCCGATGCCGGTGGGCAAGGCGCGCTACACGATGATCTGCGGGCACGACGGCGGCGTCCTGGACGACCTGATCGTCTACCGGCTCGCGGACGAGACGTGGATGGTGGTGGCGAACGCGGCGAACGCCGCCGTCGTCCGGGAGGCGCTGGTCGAGCGGGCCGCGGGGTTCGAGGCGGCGGTGGACGACCGGTCCGACTCGTACGCGCTGATCGCCCTGCAGGGGCCGCGTTCCCAGGGGATTCTCGAGGGGTTCACGGACGCGCCGCTGGGGGACCTGAAGTACTACGCGATCCTGGCGGGGCGGGTCGCGGGCGTGGACGCGCTGGTAGCCCGCACCGGGTACACGGGTGAGGACGGGTTCGAGCTGTTCGTGGACGCGTCCGACGCGGTCGGGCTGTGGAGGGCGCTCGCCGCGGTGGAGGGGGTCGTCCCGGCGGGGCTTTCGGCCCGCGACACGCTGCGCCTGGAGGCGGGGATGCCGCTGTACGGGAACGAGCTGACGGCCGAGACGACGCCGTTCGAGGCGGGCCTCGGCCGGGTGGTGAAGCTGGACAAGCCAGGCGATTTCGTGGGCAAGGCCGCCCTGGCGGCGCAGGCGCAGACCCCGCCGGGCCGTAGGCTCGTGGGACTGGTCGCGCGGGGGCGTCGCGCGCCTCGCAAGGGGTACCAGGTCGTCACGTCCGGCGGCGCGCCGTGCGGCATCGTGACGAGCGGCGCCCCGTCGCCCACACTGGGCACGCCGATCGCCATGGCGTACCTCGACAGCGGCGTCGAGGAGGCGGGCCTCGCCGTGGACGTCCGCGGCCGGCACGAGCCGGTGGACGTGGTGGCCCTACCGTTCTACAAGCGTTCCTGAACAAGTTGTCCGGCGGTGTGGGGCGCGCCCCCACAGTGGAAAGAGAGAAGTGATCGTGAGCGTTCCGGAGGAGCTCCGCTACAGCGAGGAGCACGAGTGGGTGTCGGGCCTCGGTGGCGACGACGGCATCGTCACGGTCGGCATCACCGCGCACGCCGCCGACGCCCTCGGTGAGATCGTCTACATCGAGCTGCAGCCGTCGGAGGGCGACACCGTCGAGGCGGGCGAGCCGTGCGGCGAGGTGGAGTCGACCAAGTCGGTGAGCGACGTCTACTCCCCCGTCAGCGGCGAGATCACCGCGATCAACAGCGCGGTGGTGGACGAGCCGAAGGTCATCAACGACGACCCGTACGGCGAGGGCTGGATCTTCAAGGTGCGGATCTCGGAGGAGCCGGGCGACCTGCTCGACTCCGCCGCCTACGACAAGCTGATCGAGGAATCATGAGTCTGAACGACTCCCTCGCGACGGCCGATCCGGAGGTCGCCGAGGCCGTCGCCGCGGAGCTGCGCCGCCAGCAGGGCACCCTGGAGATGATCGCGTCGGAGAACTTCGCGCCGGTGTCGGTGCTGGAGGCTCAGGGGTCGGTCCTGACGAACAAGTACGCCGAGGGGTACCCGGGCCGCCGGTACTACGGCGGCTGCGAGTTCGTCGACGTCACCGAGCAGCTCGCGATCGACCGGGCCAAGGCGCTGTTCGGCGCCGAGCACGCGAACGTCCAGCCGCACAGCGGGGCGCAGGCGAACACGGCGGTCTACTTCGCGCTGCTCCAGCACGGTGACACGATCCTCGGCCTCGACCTCGCGCACGGCGGGCATCTCACGCACGGGATGCGGCTGAACTACTCCGGCAAGGTGCTGAACGTGGTGCCGTACCACGTCCGCGCCGAGGACGGCCTGGTCGACATGGACGAGGTGGCCTCGCTCGCGGCCGAGCACCGTCCGAAGATGATCGTGGCGGGCTGGTCGGCGTACCCGCGGCGGCTCGACTTCGCCGCGTTCCGGCGGATCGCCGACTCGGTCGGGGCGCTGCTCATGGTCGACATGGCGCACTTCGCGGGCCTGGTGGCGGCGGGGCTGCACCCCTCGCCCGTCCCGCACGCCGACATCGTGACGACGACGACGCACAAGACGCTCGGCGGTCCCCGCGGCGGGCTGATCCTCGCCCGCGAGGAGTACGGCAAGAAGATCAACTCCGCGGTGTTCCCCGGCATGCAGGGCGGCCCGCTGGAGCACGTGATCGCCGCCAAGGCCGTCGCCCTGAAGATCGCCGCGTCGGAGGAGTTCCGGGCCCGGCAGGCGGCGACGGTGGAGGGCGCGAAGCTGCTCGCCGAGCGCCTGCTCGCCGAGGACTGCGCCAAGGCCGGCGTCAAGGTGCTGACCGGCGGGACGGACGTCCACCTCGTGCTGGTCGACCTGGTGGACTCCGAGCTCACCGGGCGCGACGCCGAGGACCGCCTGCACGACATCGGCATCACGGTCAACCGCAACGCGGTGCCGAACGACCCGCGCCCGCCGATGGTGACGTCCGGTCTGCGGATCGGCACCCCGGCCCTCGCGACCCGCGGCTTCACCGCCGAGGACTTCGCCGAGGTCGCGGACGTGATCGCGCTGGCGCTGCAGCCGTCCTTCGACCGGGACGCGCTCGCCGCGCGGGTGAAGGCGCTGGCGGACGAGCACCCCCTGTACCCGAACCTGTGACGTTCCGGCGCCCTCTCCCCCTGCGGGACCCCCGTCAAGGGGGAGGGGGCGCGGCCACAACGAGGTAGCTATGGCCATCAGCGTTTTCGACCTGTTCAAGATCGGCATCGGTCCGTCGTCCTCCCACACGGGGGGCCCGATGGCCGCGGCGCACCGGTTCGCCCGGGGGCTCCAGCGCGACGGGCTGCTGGAGAAGACGGCGTCCGTCGCCGTCACCCTCTACGGGTCGCTCGGCCTCACCGGCAAGGGCCACGGCTCCGACAAGGCCGTCATCCTCGGTCTTGAGGGCGACAAGCCCGAGCTCGTCGACGTCGACCGGGTGGACGAGCGGCTCGCCGCGATCCGGGAGCGCGGGGCGCTGCGGCTGTTCGGCGACCACGAGATCCCGTTCGTGGTCAACGAGCACCTGGTCTTCGAGCGCAAGGAGTCGCTGCCCGGCCACCCCAACGGGATGCGCTTCACGGCTCTGGACGCCTCCGGCGGGGAGCTGCGCGCGAAGGTGTACTACTCCGTCGGCGGCGGGTTCATCCTGGACGAGAGCGCCACCGGCGCCGACCGCATCAAGCCCGACGACACCGTCCTGCCGCACCCCTTCGACACGGCCGCCGAGCTGCTGGAGCGGTGCCGGGAGACGGGCCTGTCGATCTCGGCGCTGATGCTGGAGAACGAGAAGGCGTTCGGCCGCGACGCCGCCGAGATCCACGACGGCCTGCTCGAACTCTGGCAGGTCATGCGGGCCTGCGTGACCCGCGGCTGCACCCGGGAGGGCCTCCTGCCGGGCGGGCTCAAGGTGCGCCGCCGCGCTCCCCAGCTGCACCGCCAGCTGTCCGCGGAGGAGGCGTCCGACCCGCTCCACGCGATGGACTGGATCACCCTGTTCGCGCTGGCGGTCAACGAGGAGAACGCGGCGGGCGGGCGCATCGTCACGGCCCCGACCAACGGCGCCGCGGGCATCATCCCGGCCGTCCTGCACTACTACGACCGGTTCATCCCGGGCCACGACGACGAGGGCGTGGTGCGGTTCCTGCTGACCGCCGGGGCGATCGGCGTGCTGTTCAAGCAGAACGCCTCCATCTCCGGGGCCGAGGTCGGCTGCCAGGGCGAGGTCGGGTCGGCCTGCTCGATGGCCGCCGCCGGGCTCACGGAGGTCCTCGGCGGCACCCCCGAGCAGGTGGAGAACGCCGCCGAGATCGGCATCGAGCACAACCTCGGCCTGACCTGCGATCCCGTCGGCGGCCTGGTCCAGGTCCCCTGCATCGAGCGCAACGCCGTCGGCGCCGTCAAGGCCATCAGCGCCGCCCGGATCTCCCTGCGCGGCGACGGCCGCCACTTCGTCTCCCTCGACAAGGCCATCAAGACCATGCGCGACACGGGCCGCGACATGCTCGACAAGTACAAGGAGACCTCGCGCGGCGGCCTCGCCGTCAACGTCATCGAGTGCTGACCGCGGCCCGCTACCGGAGCGGGATGTCGAGGCCGTGCTCGTCGGCGGGGCGCGGGCCGCGGATGCGGCGGTCGGCCTCGCCGATCGCGACGTCGTTGATGCTCGCCTCCCGCCGCCGCATCAGGCCGCGCTCGTCGAACTCCCACAGTTCGTTGCCGTAGCTGCGCCACCACTGCCCGCCGGCGTCGTGCCACTCGTACTGGAACCGGACGGCCATGCGGTTCTCGCGGAACCCCCACAGGCTCTTGCGCAGCGCGTAGTCGAGCTCCCGCTCCCACTTCGCGGTCAGGAAGGCGATGATCTCCTCCCGTCCGGTGACGAACCGGTCGCGGTTCCGCCAGACCGAGTCGGGCGTGTAGGCGAGCGCCACCCGCTGCGGGTCGCGGGTGTTCCACGCGTCCTCGGCCGCCTGGACCTTCTGCTTCGCGGTCTCCAGGGTGAACGGCGGGCAGGGCGGACGGTCCTCGGTCACGGCGGCCTCCTCGGGTTGAGAACGAGCGTTCTCCATATCTGCCGCTAAGGTAGGGAACGATCGTTCTCAACGTCAAGTCAGGAGCGCCCATGCCGGCCGCGATCACCGAGGAGCAGCAGGACCGGGACCGCCAGGCCCTGCTGGACGTCGCCGAGCGCCTCTTCTACCGGCAGGGCGTCCAGGCGGTGGGCATGGACGAGCTGCGGACCGTGTCCGGGCTGCCGCTCAAGCGCATCTACCGGCTCTTTCCCACGAAGGAGGCCCTCGTCGTCGCGATGCTGGACCGCCGCGACCGCCGCTGGCGCGCGAGCCTGGCCGCCCATCTGGACGCGGAGCCCGACCCCCGGCGGCGCGTCCTCGCCCTGTTCGACTGGCTCGGCGCGTGGTTCGCCGAGCCGGGCTTCCGCGGCTGCGCCTGGGTCAACGCCCACGGGGAGCTCGGCTCGTCCTCCCCGGCGGTCGCGGACGCGGCGCGAGCCCACAAGCGGGCCTTCCACGACCAGGTCGTGGCCCTGGTCTCCCCTGTCGACGCGTCCGCCGCCGAACCCGTCTACCTGCTCGCCGAGGGCGCCATCGTCGTCGCCGGAATCCAGGGCGACCCCACCGCCGCCGCCCGCGCCCGAACCGGCGCCCGCCTTCTCCTGGAAAGGGCCGGCCGGGCTTGACCCTGCCGTTGGCGGCAGGGTTCCAGGCTCGGGGCATGGAGACGAATTCGGAGAACAGGGTCGTCCTGGTCACCGGCGCGGGAACCGGGATCGGACGCGCCACGGCACGCATGTTCGCGGCCGAGGGCGCCCGCGTGGTGGCCGTCGGACGGCGGCCCGGCCCGCTGGCCGAGACCGCGGACGGGCATCCCGGCATCGAGCCGCTCGCCGCCGACATCACCGGCGACGGCGCCGCCGCCGAGATCGTGCGCAGGGTGACGGACGCGCACGGACGGCTGGACGTGCTGGTCAACAACGCGGCGATCGTCCAGAGCGGGACCCTGGAGAGCCTCGCCCCGGAGACGCTCGCGCCGCAGCTCGCGACGAACCTGGTGGCGCCCGTCCTGCTGACCCGGGCGGCGCTGCCCGCGCTCGACGGCGGCGGGGTCGTCGTCAACGTCAGCACGTCCGTCGGGCAGCGGGGCTGGCCCGGCAACGCGTTCTACGCCGCCACGAAGTCGGCGCTGGAGACGCTCACGCGCGGCTGGGCCCTGGAGCTCGCGCCGCGCGGCATCCGCGTGGCCGCCGTGGCGCCCGGAGCGATCGCCACCCCGATGGGCGAGCACCAGGGCCTCTCCGCCGAGCGCCTCGCGGCGCTCCGGCAGTGGCAAATCGAGCACACCCCGCTCGGCCGCGTCGGGCGGCCGGAGGAGGTCGCGTGGGCGATCACGCGCCTGGCCTCGCCCGACGCCTCGTTCGTCACCGGCGCCGTCCTCGCGGTGGACGGAGGCGCGGTGGTCGCCTGAGCGCCGGCGGGCCCACCGCCTGGTAGAACGAGGGGAGGAGGTGGTGGCGGTGCGGATCGGCGAGCTGGCGCGGATCACCGGGACGACGCCGCGGGCGCTGCGGCACTACGAGGAGGCGGGCCTGATCGCGTCCCGCCGGGCGGGCAACGGATACCGGATCTACGACGAGGGCGCGGCCGTGCGGGTCCGCAACATCCGGGAGCTGCTCGCCGTCGGCCTCACCCTCGACGACGTGCGCGCGTTCTCGGTCTGCCTGGACGGCGACGTGGCGGCCTCGCCCCCGTCGGAGAAGGGGCTCCGCATCGCCCTGGACCGCCTCGCCGTCCTCGACGCGCGCATCACCGCCCAGACCGAGGCCCGCGACCGCCTCGCCACCGCCCTGACCCGCGCGGCCGAGAGACGCCCCGCATCGGCCCGCTGACCGCGGGGACGTGGAGGCGGAACCGGCCGGGGTCTCGGGACGGCGGGCCTATCTCAACGGACTGCTGACCAACCTTCTCAACCCGAAGATGGTCACCTTCACCATTGGACGGGACGGTCGGCGTCCTCGCGGGCCGCATCGGCGACTGGCTGCGCCGCCGTCGCGAGTGGGTCAGGGGCGGGCGCCCCGGCCGGTGGGGGAATGGGCGCCCTGGCGGGCCTCGTTGCCGCAGTGGCGGCACACGACCTGGGGGCTGACGGTCTCGCCGCAGGAGTGCCGCCACCGGACGGGCGGGTCGTCCGGGTGCAGGTGCCGGTCTCCCCAGGCCATCAGCACGAGCAGGACGTCGCACAGCTCCACGCCCGCGGGCGTCAGGCGGTACTCGTGGCGCACCGGGTGGTCGCTGTAGCGCTCGCGGCGGATGACGCCGCCCGCCTCCAGCTTGCGGAGGCGGGCGGTGAGGATGTCGCGGGACGCGCCGGTGTTGCGGACGATCTGGTCGAAGCGCCGCACCCCGTAGCTCAGCTCCCGGATCGCCAGCAGGCTCCAGCGCTCGCCGACCAGGTCCAGCGTGTCGGCGATCGAGCACTCGCGCGGATCGGCGTCCTTCGGCATACCGGGAAGCCTAGCCGCCGGACCTGGCCGGACCGTCCGTCAGAGCCGCTCCACGACGGTGGCGTTGGCCAGTCCGCCCGCCTCGCACATGGTCTGGAGGCCGAACCTGCCGCCGCGGTCCTCCAGGGCGTGCAGCAGGGTCGTCATGAGGCGGGCGCCGCTCGCGCCGAGCGGGTGGCCGATCGCGATCGCGCCGCCGCGCACGTTGACGCGCGCGAGGTCGGCGCCGGTCTCGCGCGCCCACGCGAGGACGACCGGGGCGAACGCCTCGTTCACCTCGAACAGATCGACGTCGTCCAGGGTGAGGCCACCGCGCTCCAGCACCTTCGCGGTCGCGGGGATGATCGCGGTGAGCATCAGCAGCGGGTCGTCGCCGGTCACGGCGAAGGCGTGGAAGCGGGCGCGCGGGCGCAGGCCGAGCCGCGCGGCGACGTCGGCGCCCATGACCAGGACGGCGGCGGCGCCGTCGTTGACCGGGGAGGCGTTGCCCGCGGTGATCTTCCAGCCGATCTCGGGGAACCGCTCGGCCATCCGCTCGTCGTGGTAGGCGGGCCTCAGGCCGGCGAGGATCTCCGGCGACGTCGCCGGGCGGACGGTCTCGTCCCGCTGCCCCGTCCAGGCGACCTCCCGGTCGAACTCGCCGTTCTTCCACGCCTCGGCGGCGCGGCGGTGGGACTCGGCGGCGTAGGCGTCGAGCTCCTCCCGCGACAGGTCCCAGCGCGCGGCGATCAGCTCGGCGCTGATGCCCTGGCCGACGAGCCCGCCCGGGTAGCGCTCGGGGAGCAGCGTCCCGAACGGGTCGCTGCCCGGCAGGACGCTCGACCCCATCGGCACCCGCGACATCGACTCGACCCCGCACGCGATGGCGATGTCGTAGGCGCCGCTCTGCACGCCCTGCGCCGCGATGTGCAGGGCCTGCTGGGACGAGCCGCACTGCCGGTCGACCGTCATGGCGGGGACGCTCTCGGGGAACCCCGCGGCGAGGACGGCCGTGCGGGTGATGTTGAGCGCCTGGTCGCCGGCCTGGGTGACCACGCCGCCGATCACGTCGTCCACGGTCCCCGGGTCGATGCCCGCCCGCTCGACGAGGGACGCGAGCGTCCGCGCGAGCAGGTCGGCCGGGTGGTCGCCGTGCAGGAACCCGCCGGCCCTGCCCTTGCCCAGCGGCGTGCGCACCGCCTCCACGATCACCGCGTCCCGCATGGACCCCACCTCCGTTGTGTTTTCCAACTCACTTCGGCAGTATCCGCTCGGCGGACCGGAGAGCACAATCGGCTCCGACGGTGAGTTGGATAACACAACTCGGCAGACGAAGACCCGGAGGCCGTCACCGATCGCTGTCGAAGCCGATCGCTACCGCCCCCGGGTCTTCGGGCCGCTCAGCGGGAGGGGCCCGTGCCGTGGTCCGTCTCTACCCTCCATGCGTCGAAGAGCCCCTCGGTGGAGCCGCCCGAGTGTCGTCGGTCGGACAAGCACGCCTCCTCGTTCTCCTCGACGTCGCGTTCCCTTTGGACGTTAGCCCCATAAGCCGACATAGACCCAAAATGGGAGCCCAAGCCGCCGTCAAGCATCGGGACCGCCCCGCCCGACGCGACCGTCTAGCCCTTGTACATCTCCCGCATCTTGCGCGCGGCGTCGCCCGGTTTGCGCTTCGGCCCCTTGCCCGTGGCCTCCTCGCCGCGGCGCGGCCGCTTCTCGCGCTCCGGTTCGGACTCCGCCTTGCCCGTGGGCTTCCCGGGCTTGCCAGGCTTGTCGTTCACGACAACTCCCCCGATGTCGTTCCAACTGTCGGTCCATAGGTACCCCGTCTAACGGGGGTAGAAGCGCACCTCAGGACGGCCGACCTGGCCGTAGTGGGGGCGGCGGTCGGCCAGCCCGTTCTCCGCCAGATACTCCAGATAGCGGCGCGCGGTGACCCGGGAGACGCCGGTGAGATCGGCGGCAGCGGCGGCGGACAGGCCGTCGGCCGCGGACTCCAGCACGCCGGTCACGGCCTGGAGCGTCTCCCCGCTCATCCCCTTGGGCAGCGCGTGGTGGTCGGGGGTCCGGAGCGTGGCGAGCATCCCGTCCACGTCCGCCTGCCCGCTGACCTCCCCCGAGCCGACCGCCTGCTCCCGGAACCGCGCGTACCGGACGAGCTTGTCGCGCAGCGACGCGAAGGTGAACGGTTTCAGCAGGTACTGGACGATGCCGACCGCCACGGCGGTGCGGATCACCGCGAGGTCCCGCGCGGACGTCACGGCGATGACGTCCACGTCCCGTCCCCCGGCGCGCAGCGCGCGGCAGACGGTGAGGCCGTGCGTGTCCGGAAGGTAGAAGTCCAGCAGGACGACGTCGACCTGCGTCCGCTCGCAGAACCGGAGCGCGTCCGCCCCCGAGTGCACGACCCCGGCGACCGTGAACCCGGCGACCCGCTCGACGTAGGTCCGGTGCGCCTCCGCCGCCACCGGGTCGTCCTCGACCACCAGCACCCTGATCACGGCTCGCCGCCCCCGCGCCGGGCCCCGGCGGCCCGCCTCGGCAGGGGCAGCCGGACGGTGAACACGGCGCCGTGGCCGGGGCCGGCCGCGCCCACCCGCACCTCACCGCCGTTGCGGCGGACGGCCTGGCCGACCAGGGCGAGGCCGAGGCCGTGCCCGACCGCGCCGCCGGACGTCTTCGTCGTCCAGCCGCGCCGGAACATCGCGGGCACGGCGGCGGGGTCCACGCCCCGCCCGCTGTCGGACACCTCCAGCACGAGCGCCCCGTCCTCCACGCGGGCGCCGACGCCGACGCGCGGCGGCCGGGCGGCGGCGCCCTCGATGGCGGCGTCGACCGCGTTGTCGATGAGGTTCCCGAGGATCGTGACCAGGTCGCGCGGCTCGATCGCGCCCTCGATCACGGTGTCCTCGCCGATCACGAGCTCCACGCCGCGCTCCCCCGCCTCGGCGGACTTGCCGAGCAGCAGCGCGGCCAGCACCGGCTCGCCGACCGAGCCGACGACCCGGTCGGTGAGCCGCTGCGCGCTCGCCAGCTCGGCGGTCGCGAACTCCACGGCCTGCCCGGGACGGCCCAGCTCCACCAGCGACACCACCGTGTGCAGGCGGTTCGCGGCCTCGTGCGCCTGCGAGCGCAGCGACTCGGCAAACCCGCGCACCGTGTCCAGCTCGCCCGTCAGCGCCTGCAGCTCGGTGTGGTCCCGCAGGGTGACGACGTTGCCCATCACCCGGTCCCCCGACCGGACGGGCGAGGTGTTCACCACGAGCACCCGCGTGTCCCCCACATGGATCTCGTCCGACCGAGGCTCCGCGGACACCAGCGTCGCCACCAGCTCCTCCGGCAACCCCAGCTCCGCGACGTCCCGCCCCTGCGGCTCCCCCCGCGCCCGCCCGGGGATCGCGGCGGACGGGAAGGGGCCGTGGGGGGCGTCCAGGTCGAGGAGGTGTCTCGCGGCGTCGTTGCAGAGAACGACGCGGCCGCTGCGGTCGAGGATGAGGAGCCCTTCGCGGACGGCGTGCAGGATCGCCTCGTAGTACTCGAACATGCCGCGCAGCTCGTCGGGGGCGACGCCGCGGGTCTGTCGGCGCAGGCGGGCGGAGACGAGGTAGCTGCCGGCCATCCCGACGGCGAGGACGGCCCCGGCGACGGCGCCGAGGGCCAGCAGGCGCTGGCGGAGCTCCGCCGAGATCGCCTTGACCGTGATGCCGACCGCGACCAGGGCCACCACGCGGCGGTCCTCGCCGAAGACGGGCGCGACGGTGCGCACGGACGGCCCGAGCGTGCCGGTGTAGGTCTCGGTGAACGTCCGTCCGGCGAGCGCGGGGGCGGTGTTGCCGACGAACGTCCCGCCGATGCGCGCGGGGTTCGGGTGCGTGTAGCGGATCCCGGCCGGGCTCATGATCGTGATGAAGTCGACGCCGGTGTCGTGCCGGACGCGTTCGGCGTAGGGCTGCAGGAGGCGGGTCGGAGCCGGGTCGGCCAGCGCGGCCCGGACGGTCGGGGCGTCGGCGATGCTCGCCGCGACCGCCGAGACGGTCTGGGCGGCGCTGTCGTCCA
The DNA here is from genome assembly GCF_040492065.1 of Actinomadura sp. NPDC000929. Taxonomy (NCBI): domain Bacteria; kingdom Bacillati; phylum Actinomycetota; class Actinomycetes; order Streptosporangiales; family Thermomonosporaceae; genus Actinomadura; species Actinomadura sp. NPDC000929. Next base: position 15,727 of record NZ_JBEUPA010000164.1, read on the forward strand.
CGGCCCGGCCGGAGTCGAGGAAGGCCAGCGCCGCGCCGGCCGCCACGAGGAGCCCGACGATCGCCGCCTGGAGCACGAGCAGCTGCCGGGCCAGGCTCCAGCGGCCCGGCGCCGCCCATCGAGGACGCACTCCCGCCCCTCCCCCTCGCATCTCGCCGCCACCCCGTCGCACCTTGCCGTGAACGAAATGTACACAAGGGTGACCCCGGTCACAGAACCGCGCATAGTCACGTGGGGACAGACCCCCAGCCCCCGCCCGACCTGCGAGCTCACCTCCAGAGCGGCGCCCACGGTGTGCATGCTCCGGCTCCGGCCGGAGGATGGGCGCCGCCGCGGGGCGGCGGCCCGCCCGCGGATCCGACCGGACCGGGCGGGCGCCGCCCCTCGCACCGATGCCGGGGTCCTGAGCCGAGGAGGTCCCCCGTGGCCCCGTCCGCCTCCCAGCCTGCGCGCGACCGCGTCCACTACCTGTACCTCGCCGTCGTCGCCGCCGTGGTGGCGGGGGCCGTGGTCGGCCTGGCCGCGCCGGACTTCGCGCAGGAACTGAAGCCGATCGGCACCGCCTTCGTCAACCTGATCAAGATGATGATCTCGCCGATCATCTTCTGCACCATCGTCCTCGGCATCGGCTCGGTCGCGAAGGCGGCCGAGGTCGGCCGGATCGGCCTGGTCACCATCGCCTACTTCCTGGTGATGTCGACGCTGGCCCTGGCCATCGGGCTGGTGGTGGGGAACCTGCTGCACCCGGGCTCCGGGCTGCACCTGGACCCGTCGTCCGTCGCCGAGGCGAAGTCGCAGGCCGAGGGCGGCGAGGGCACCACCGACTTCCTGCTCGGGATCATCCCGGACACGCTGGTGTCGGCGCTGACGGAGGGGCAGGTGCTGCAGGCGCTGCTCGTCGCGCTGCTCACCGGGTTCGCGCTCCAGGGGCTCGGCCCGGCGGGCGCGCCGATCCTGCGGGGCGTCGAGCACCTGCAGCGGCTGGTGTTCCGGATCCTCTGGATGATCATGTGGGCGGCGCCGGTGGGGGCGTTCGGCGCGATCGCGGCGGTGGTCGGGTCGAGCGGCTGGGACGCGCTGAAGAGCCTCGCCGTGATCATGCTGGGCTTCTACGCGACGTGCGCGGTGTTCGTGTTCGCGGTGCTCGGCGCGGTGCTGTGGGCGGTCAGCCGGATCAGCGTGTTCGCCCTGCTGCGCTACCTCGCCCGCGAGTTCCTGCTGATCCTGTCGACGTCCTCGTCGGAGTCGGCGCTGCCCCGGCTGATCGCGAAGATGGAGCACCTCGGGGTGAGCCGCCCGGTCGTCGGCATCACCGTGCCGACCGGGTACTCCTTCAACCTGGACGGCACCGCGATCTACCTGACGATGGCGACGCTGTTCATCGCGTCCGCGCAGGACCAGCCGATGTCGGTCGGCGCGCAGATCCCGCTGCTGCTCTTCATGATCGTCGCGTCGAAGGGCGCGGCGGGCGTCACCGGCGCCGGGCTCGCCACCCTCGCGGGCGGCCTCCAGTCGCACAAGCCCGCGCTCGTCGACGGGGTGGGGTTCATCGTCGGCATCGACCGGTTCATGTCCGAGGCCCGCGCGCTGACGAACTTCGCGGGAAACGCCGTCGCCACCGTGGTCATCGGCACGTGGACGAAGGAGTTCGACGCCGAGCGGGCCCGCGGCGTCCTGTCCGGCGAGGACCCGTTCAACGAGGACACCCTGCTGGACGACCACGGTCCGGCCGCCGAGCCCTCCGGTTCGCGGAAGGAACCGCTCCCCGCACCCGGCGGCGCACCCGCCTGAGAGGCCCGGCCGCCCGGCGCCGCGCGTCCCCGCTCCGG
>NZ_JBEUPA010000165.1:0-17417 GCF_040492065.1 Actinomadura sp. NPDC000929
TCGGGGAGTGGGATGCCAGGTCCCCGATTGCCATGTAGCATCCAGTTGGGTGGCATGCACTACTCAGAGTGAGCGAACCAATGGTCAGCGCCGCCGTCGGCGCGTGGCGCCCCGCCGCCGGGCGGCACGAGGTCGCCGAGCGCGTGGCGGGGCTCGCCTCGGGCAAGCACGCCGCGAACCGGCACGCCATGTCGCTGTCGGCGTACGTGCTGGCCGCCCGCCTCGAACAGGTCGTCGCCGCCGCGAACGAGCGGCTGCACCGCATGTCCGGGGGGCGCTACGCCCTCGTCCACACCACGGAGAAGGCGGCGGGCGACCGCACCAAGGGCGCCGGGGGGCTCGGCCTGCGCGTCGCCGACTCCTGGACGGGCCTGACGCGCGACCCGGTCACCCTGTCGGGGGGCGAGTCGTTCATCAGCTCGCTGGCGCTGGCCCTGGGCCTCGCCGACGTCGTCACCGCCGAGGCGGGCGGCACCGAGATCGGCACCCTGTTCGTCGACGAGGGGTTCGGCACGCTCGACGAGGAGACCCTCGACGAGGTGATGGACGTCCTGGACGGCCTGCGCGACGGCGGCCGCGCGGTCGGCATCGTCAGCCACGTCGCCGAGCTGCGGGCCCGCATCCCGGCCCAGCTCCGCGTCACCAAGGACCGCGCCGGCTCCACCGCCGCGGTCGTCGTCTGACGCGCCGGAGGCTCCGGGCGCCGGTCAGGCGGAGATGTACTGCAGGATCACGTTGTGCACGTGGTGGCTCTTGTCGGCGCCGCGGAACTCGACCTCGTAGGTGTGGGTCCCGACGTTGATCGCGATCGAGCCGGTGGAGAAGTAGGACCCGGCCCACGACTTGTTGCTGACCACGCTCACCGAGGTGATGCGGGAGTAGGGCACGCTGGTGATGGCGTACTTCTTGCCGGCGAAGCTGCGGTCCTGGACGATGACCCGGCGGTCGGTGAGCCCGATGAACCCGGTGCCGGCGCCGATCGCGTCGTAGACGGCGATGATCTGCTCGCCGGGCAGCAGCCCGCTCTCGATCTGCTTGAGCTGGCCCGACCTGTCGTGCTGGACCCCGTCGCCCATGGCTCCTCCGGTGCTCGCGGCGTTCGTCCCGTTCCGTAGGGAGTGTCTCAGCCGCCGGGCGCGGACCGGGCGGCTTCCAGGAAGCCGACGCACCGGCCGAGGAGGTCGATCAGCGCCTGCCGCTCGGCGTCGGTGAACTCGGCGGCGAGCCCGCGCTCGACCTTGACGGCGCGGGCGTCGGCGTCCTCCAGGACGGCGGTGCCCTCGGCGGTGAGCCGCGTCTCCAGGATGTTGCGGTGCCACTCGTGCGGGGTGCGCTCGATCAGCCCCCGCTCCTGGAGGTTCTTCAGGACGGTGTTCATCGTCGGCGGGGTGACGGCGCACTTGCGGGCCAGCGCGGCGGCCGACATGCCCGGGTTGTCGGCGAGGTGCAGCAGGGCGGCGTACTGCGGGCTCGTGAGCCCGCTCGGCTTCAGCGCCGCCTGCTTGGCGCCGTTGAGCGCCTGCTCGGCGCGCTTGAGGTGCGAGCCGAGCCGCTCCGAGACGGGCAACGAGGTCATTCCCGCATGGTACCGAGCCCCTGAAGAGAAGACCGTTGACGAGCATTAGAGTTCTAACTATCGTATGTGCGCGTACTAATGATGCATTTCGAATGGAGAGTCATGTCGCGCATCCAGCGCTCCACCGCGGCGGCCGTGGCGGGCCTCGCCGCCGCCTCCCTCGCCGTCTCCGCGGCGCCCGCGTCCGCGGCCGCGTCGCGGATCTCCGCGGCCTACGTCCTGCCGGGCGACCGCGTGTACCCGGAGGGCATCGCCGCGGACCCGCGCACCGGGACGATGTACGCCGGGTCCTGGAAGGACGGCACGGTCTACCGCATGCGTCCGGGCCACCGGACGGCCGAGGTGTTCCTGCCCGCGGGCGCCGACGGCCGCCGCACCGCCAACGGCCTGAAGACCGACCGGGCCGGACGGCTGTGGGTGACCGACTCCTCGTCCGGCGTCGCGGTCTACGACGCCCGGAGCCGCGCCCTCCTGGCGCGCTTCGTCGTTCCCGGCGACGGCGCCCGGTTCGTCAACGACCTCGCCGTCGCCCCCGACGGCGCCGTCTACCTGACGGACAGTTCCCGCGCCGTCGTCTACGAGGTCACGCCGCGGGATCTGGACGCCGCCCGCGGCGGGACGGGGACGCTTTCGCCGCGCTTCGACCTGAGCGACGTCCTCGAACCGCACGAGCCGGCCGACTTCACCCTGAACGGGATCGTGGCCGACCCCACCGGGCGGTTCCTGCTGACCGACGACATGCTCGGCGGCGACCTCTACCGGCTCGACCTCGCGACCGGCGCCATCCGCAAGGTCGCGCTCAGCGGCGGCGACATGCGCAACGCCGACGGTCTCGAACTCCAGGAGGGGCGCCTCTGGACGGCGAACAACGTCGACAACGTCCTCACCCGCTGGCGCGTCGCGCCCGACGGGACGGGGGCCCGCCTCGAGCGCACGCTCGCGGACCCGTCCCTCCAGGTGCCGACGACGCTCGTCCGCCGCCACGGGACCCTCTACGTCGTCCGCTCGCAGTTCGACAAGGGCGGCCCGCTCGGCGAGGGCACCCCGGAGATCCCCTTCACCGTCGCCGCCGTCCGGGGACTTTGACCGCTGAACCGGCCATCGCGGGAATAGGTGAATGGCATTCATGGTCCGCCGGAAAACATGAAGATCTGCCGCGTTATGGAGGGGTATACGGGTCTAACTGGCTTTCTGTAGAAAGTCGGAGAATTGTGCTTCAATGGCCCTCGGGTGATCGCCTCGGACGGTTCGTCACCGAGCGAAAGGAGAGGCCATGACCGGCTCCCAGGACCGGGAGACCCGCTGGGTCAGGCCCGACTACGAGATCATCGAGACCTCGCTGGAGGTCACGGCGTATTTCACCGCCGAAAGCTGAGAACGGCTCATATGCGGTTGCGGATTCTCGGCACCGCGGCGGGCGGCGGCGTTCCCCAGTGGAACTGCGGATGCACCGGGTGCGCCGCCGCCCGCGCCCGTCCCGCGCTGCGCCGCCGGCACGCCTGCGTCGCGGTCGAGGCGGGCGGCGGGCGCTGGCTCCTGGTCAACGCGACGCCCGACGTCGCCGAGCAGATCGGGGCCGTCGCCGAGCTGCGCCCGGAGCCGGGGTCGCGGCGCAGCCCGGTGGCGGGCGTGGCCCTCACCGACGCCGAGCTCGACCACGTCCTCGGGCTCCCCCTGCTGCGGGAGGCGCCGGACCTGCACGTCCTCGCCACGGGCGCGGTCCGGCACGCCCTCTCCGGCGGCCTCCGGCTCGACGCCGTCCTCGCCCCCTACGCGAACCTGACGTGGGCGGAGCTCGGGGAGGAGGAGCCCGCCGTCTTCGGCGCGCTGGAGGTGCGGGCCGTCCGCGTCTCGGGGAAGCGGCCCCGCTACGCCGCCGGCCTCGACGCCCCCGGCGACGCGTGGTCGATGGCGCTGCGCGTCACCGACGGACGGGACGGCGGGACCGTCGTCTACGCGCCCTGCCTGGCCGCCTGGCCCCCCGCGCTCGACGCCGCGCTGAGCGGGGCCGGCTGCGTGCTCCTCGACGGCACCTTCTGGGACGACGAGGAGCCCCGGCGCTCCGGCGTCGGCGACCGGACCGCGACGGAGATGGGGCACCTGCCCATCACCGCCACGCACGGCCCGTTCGCCGAGCTGCCCGCCGCGCGCCGCCTCTACACCCACCTGAACAACACCAACCCGCTGGTCGACCCGAACGCGGACGGGCACCGCGCGCTGGCCGCCCTCGGTATCGAGGTCGCCGCGGAGGGCGCGGTGATCGAACTGTGAACCTCGAAGACCGGCTCCGCGCGCTCGCCGCCGAGCGCTACCACCACCGGCACCCGTTCAACGTCCGCATGCACGAGGGCCTGCTCTCCCCGGACGAGCTGCGCCGCTGGGTGCTCAACCGGTTCCACTACCAGCGCCGCATCCCGGTGAAGGACGCGTACGTCCTCGCCAAGCTCGGCACCGGCGACCTGCGGCGGAGCTGGATCCGCCGCATCCACGACCATGACGGCCGCCCTGGCGAGGACGGCGGCGCCGAGCGGTGGCTGCGCCTCGGGGAGGCCGTCGGGCTGGACCGGCGGGTGCTCCTGTCCGGCGAGGGCGTCCTGCCGGGCGTCCGGTTCGCGGTCGACGCCTACGTGGGCTTCTGCCGCGACGGCTCGCGCCTGGAGGCCGTCGCGTCCTCGCTGACCGAGCTGTTCGCGCCCGAGCTGATGGCGACCAGGATCGGCGCCTTCGAGCGCCACTACCCGTGGGTCGAGCCCGAGGGGCTGCGCTACTTCCGCGTGCGGGTGCCGCAGGGGCGGCGCGACTCCGCTGAGGCGCTCGCCCTCGTCCGGGAATGGGCGCGCACCCCCGAGGACGAGGATACGGCGCTGGCCGCGCTCGCCTTCAAGTGCGACGTCCTCTGGTCGCTGCTGGACGCCGTCGAGCACGCGTCCGCCGCCGCGGAGCCCTCCGATGCCGGCTGACCGGGCGGAGGGGGAGTGGCGGCCGGCCCTCGCGCGCTCCGTCGTCCTCAGGCACGACGCGGTCCGCGGCGCCGACCTGCTGCTCATGCCCGAGCGGGCGGTGCTGCTCAGCGCGACCGGCGGCCGCGTCCTGCGGCTCTGCGACGGCGCGAGGACGGTCGGCGACATCGTCGCCGCGCTCGGCGAGAGCTTCCCGGACGCGCCGCTCGACGACGACGTCCCCGAGTTCCTCGACCGCGTGCGGGCGGAAGGATGGCTGCGATGACCGGTGCGCCCGCCCCGTGGGCCCTGCTCGCCGAGCTCACCCACGCCTGCCCGCTGCACTGCCCCTACTGCTCCAACCCCCTCGGCCTCGTCCGGCGGGACGCCGAGCTAGGCACCGGCGACTGGGCCCGCGTCCTCACCGAGGCGGCGGCTCTCGGGGTCGTCCAGGCGCACCTGTCCGGCGGCGAGCCGCTGCTGCGCCGCGACCTCCCGGAGATCACCCGGGCCGCGCACCGCGCGGGCGTCCACACCCAGCTCGTCACGAGCGGCCTCGGCCTGACCGCGCGCCGGCTGGACGGCCTGGTCCGCGCCGGGCTGGACGGCGTGCAGCTGTCCGTCCAGGACGCGCGCCCGGAGCCGTCCGAGCTCATCGCCGGGCGGACGTCCTTCCGGGCCAAGGAACGCGCCGCCGGGGTCGTCGCCGCCTCCGGGCTCCCGTTCGGGCTGAACGTCGTCCTGCACCGGCACAACCTCGACCGCCTCCCGGAGATCCTCGACCTCGCCGCGGCCTGGGGCGCCGACCGGATCGAGCTGGCCAACGCCCAGTTCTACGGCTGGGCGCTGCGCAACCGCGCGGCGCTGCTGCCCTCGCGCGACCAGCTGGACCGGGCGAAGGCCGTCGTCGCCGAGCGCCGGGGACGGCCCGGCCCCGAGATCGTCTGGGTGGTGCCGGACTACTACGAGGGCGTCCCGAAGCCCTGCATGGGCGGATGGGGCGCGCGCTCCCTCACGGTCGGCCCGGACGGCTCCGCGCTGCCGTGCCCGGCCGCGTACGCGCTGCCGGACCTGGAGGCGCCGAACGTCCGCGACCACCCGCTGGCATGGATCTGGGCGGACTCGCCCGCCTTCAACGCCTACCGGGGGACCGGCTGGATGACCGGCCCGTGCCGGGAGTGCCCCCGCCGCGACACCGACTTCGGCGGCTGCCGCTGCCAGGCGCACGCCCTCACCGGGGACGCCGCCCGCACCGACCCCGCCTGCTCGCTCTCGCCCGACCACCACCTGGTGCGCGACCTGACCGCCGCCGCCGGCCACGGTGCCGGGGGCGGCTTCGCCTACCGGCGCCCGCCGCCGGACGTCACAGGTTCGTGAGCAGGACGGCGGGGTTCTCCACGCAGTCGGCCGCGAACCGCAGGAACCCGCCCGCCGCGCCGCCGTCGCAGACGCGGTGGTCGAACGTCAGCGAGAGCTGGGTCATCTTGCGCGGCACGACCGCGCCGTCCACCACCCAGGGGCGGTCGATGATCCGGCCCACGCCGAGCAGCGCCGCCTCGGGGTGGTTGATGATCGGGGTGGAGCCGTCCACGCCGAACACGCCGTAGTTGTTGAGGGTGAACGTGCCGCCCGTCAGGGACTCGGGCGGCAGCCCGCCCGAGCGGGCCAGGCCGGTGAGCCTGGCCAGCTCCGCGGCGAGCTGCGCGGTCGTCATCAGGTGCGCGTCCCGCACGACCGGCACCACGAGGCCGCGGTCGGTCTGCGCGGCGAAGCCGAGGTTGACGTGCCCGTACCGGACGATCTCCTGCCGGTCGGCGTCGACCGAGGAGTTCAGCTCGGGGAACTCCCGCAGAGCGGCCACGCAGATGCGGGCCAGCAGGGCCAGCAGCCCGATGCCGAGCTCGGGGCGGGACCGGCGCAGCGCGTCCTTGGCCTCGACCAGGGCGGTGGCGTCGGCGTCCACCCAGGTCGTCGCGTCGGGGATCTCGGTGCGGCTGCGGGTGAGCTTGTCGGCCACGGCGCGGCGGAGCCCGCGCAGCGGAATCCGCTCGGGCAGGGGACGGGCGGCGGGCGCCGGAGCCTCGGCGGCCGTCTCGGCGGGAGTGCCGGCGGCGGCGATGGCCTCCTCGACGTCGCGGCGCAGGATCACGCCGCGCGGCCCGGTGGGGGCGACGGCGCCGAGGTCGAGGCCGTGCTCGCGCGCGATCCTGCGGACGAGCGGGGAGATCACGCGGGGGGCGTCCGCGCGGCGGGGCGCCGGAGCGGGGGCCACGGGAGCGGGGGTCACCGGAGCGGGGGCCGCCGCCGGGGCCTTCGGGCCGCCCGCGCGGCGGCGTCCGCGCCGCCCCGGCCCGTGGCCGGTGCCGTAGCCGATCAGCACGTTGCCGGACCCGGCCTGTTCCTCCTCGCGGTAGCGGGCGGCGTCCGGGTGCGCGTCCGGGACGGCACGCACGTCCGCGGCGGGTTCCGTCCCGGCGCCGCCGGCGGGACCGACCTCGATCAGCGGCTCGCCGACCGCGAGGATCGCGCCCGCCTCCGCGGCCAGCCTCAGCACGGTCCCCGCGAAGGGGACGGGGACCTCCACCGCCGCCTTGGCGGTCTCGACCTCCACCACGACCTGGTCGACCTCGACGGTGTCGCCCGCGGCGACCTTCCATTCGACGATCTCGGCCTCGGTGAGGCCCTCGCCGAGGTCGGGCAGGCGGAACACCTGCCGGGTGGCGGCGGTCACGAGGCCTCCCTGTCCAGGTGCAGGACGTCGGGGACGTCGTCGAACTGGAGCCGGTCGACGGCGTCCAGGACGCGGTCGGCGTCCGGCAGGTGCGAGTGCTCCAGCTTCGGCGGCGGGTAGGGGATGTCGAACCCGGAGACCCGCAGCACCGGCGCGGCCAGCGAGTGGAAGCAGCGCTCCTGCACGCGGGCCGCGATCTCCGCGCCCACGCCCGCGAAGCCCTGGGCCTCCTGGACGACCACGCACCGGCCCGTCTTGCGGACCGAGGCGGCGACGGTCCCGTCGTCGAACGGGACGATGGTGCGCAGGTCCACCACCTCCAGGTCGCGTCCCTCCCGCGCGGCGGCCTCGGCGGCCTCCAGCGCCACCGGGACGCTCGGCCCGTAGGCGACCAGCGTCGCGTCCCGCCCCTCGCGGCGCACCACGGCCCGGCCGAACCCGGGGGCGCGCCGGTTCTCGCGGGTGACGTCGCCCTTGGCCCAGTAGAGCCGCTTCGGCTCCATGAAGACGACCGGGTCCGGGTCGGCGACGGCGTCGCGCAGCAGCCAGTACGCGTCGTCGGCGGTGGCGGGCGTGACGACCTTGAGGCCCGGCGTGTGGGCGTAGTAGGCCTCGCTGGAGTCGCAGTGGTGCTCGACGCCGCCGATGCCCCCCGCGTAGGGGATGCGGATCACCATCGGCAGCGACAGGCGGCCGCGGGTGCGGTTGCGGAACTTGGCCACGTGCGAGGCGATCTGCTCGAAGGCCGGGTAGGCGAAGGCGTCGAACTGCATCTCCACCACGGGCCGGAAGCCGCCCATCGCCATGCCCACGGCCAGGCCGACGATCCCCGACTCGGCCAGCGGGGTGTCGAAGCAGCGGTCCTCGCCGAAGTCCCGGGTCAGCCCGTCGGTGATGCGGAAGACCCCGCCGAGCGGCCCCACGTCCTCGCCGAAGACCAGCACCCGCTCGTCCTCGGCCAGCGCGTCCCGCAGCGCGGCGTTCAGCGCCTGCGCCATCGTCGTCGCGGGCATGTCAGTCCTCCCCGGGGAGCATCTCGGACGCCAGCAGGGCGCGCTGCTCGCGCAGTTGGGGCGTGGGTTCGGCGAAGACGTGGTCGAACAGCTCGAACGGGTCGGCCTCCGGGTCGGCGGCCATCCGGTCGCGCAGGCGCGCCGCGTACTCATCGGCGGCCTCCCGGGCCGACGCGACGTCCTCCTCCGAGAGCAGGCCCCGCCCGCGCAGGTGGGTCTCCAGCCGCGCGAGGGGGTCGGCCGCCTCCCACCGCGCGACCTCCTCGTCCTCGCGGTACCGGGAGGCGTCGTCGGCGTTGGTGTGGGAGTCCATGCGGTAGGTGTGCGCCTCGACCAGGAACGGGCCGCCTCCGGAGCGGGCGTGCTCGACGGCGGCGGTCAGGACCGACAGCACCGCGACGAGGTCGTTGCCGTCGACCTGCTCGGACCGGACGCCGTAGCCGACCCCCTTGTAGGCCAGGGCGGGCGCGGCGGTCTGCTTGGCCAGCGGCACCGAGATCGCGTACTTGTTGTTCTGGACGAAGAAGACCACGGGCGCGCGCAGGACACCGGCGTAGTTGAGCGCCTCGTGGAAGTCGCCCTCGCTGGTCCCGCCGTCGCCGACGAACGCCATCACCACGCCGTCCTCGCCCTTGCGGCGCAGGGCGTCGGCCATGCCCACGGCGTGGATCGTCTGGGTGGCCAGCGGCGTGCACTGGGGCGCGACGCGGGCGGCCGCCGGGTCGTAGCCGCAGTGCCAGCCGCCGCGCAGCAGCGTGAGCACCTCGACGGGGTCCATGCCGCGGGCGACCAGCGCCACCGAGTCGCGGTAGGTGGGGAACAGCCAGTCGTCCTCGCGCAGCGCGAGCACCCCGGCGATCTGGCAGGCCTCCTGCCCGCGGCTGGACGGGTAGACGGCCAGCCGGCCCTGCTTGGTCAGCGCGGTCGCCTGCCGGTCGAACCGGCGGCCGAGCACCATCCGGCGGTAGGCCTCGACCAGCGTCCCGTCCTCCGGGGCGCGGTATCCGGCCGGCGTCCCGGCGTCCGTCCCGTCCTCGGCGACGAAGCGCACCGGGACGGCGGAGGGGAGGAGGCCCTCGACCTCCTGATGAGGTGTCCGCACGGACATGGCGCCGCTCCCTTCCTGTGGACGGTTGTCGGTTCGATCGTCCGCTCGGTCGACGATCTGCTCAAGACATGGGGCACAATGAGCGACAAATGGCTCGTTCAGTGGCTATGGGGGCACCAATTGTCATCCGACGTGAGCGCGGAGGGCGTCCGGCCCGGACGTTCTGCCGCGCGGCTGGACGCCGTGGACCGCGCGATCATCGCCGAGCTGCTGCGCGACGGCCGGCTGTCGGTGCGGGCGCTGGCCGAGCGCGTGCACGTCTCGCGCGCCAACGCCTACGCGCGGCTCACCCGGCTGCTGGACGAGGGCGTCATCACCGGCTTCACCGCCGAGCTCGCCCCGCACAAGGCCGGCCTCGGCACCAGCGCCTACGTCTCGGTCACGATCGAGCAGAACTCCTGGCGCTCGGTCTCCGCCCGGCTCCAGGACACCCCCTACGTCGAGCACTTCGCGATGGTGGGCGGCGACTACGACGTCCTGGCCCTGGTCAGGGCCCCGGACAACGAGGCGCTCCGGCACGTGGTGCTGGAGCAGATCCAGGACATCCCCGGCGTCCGGGCGACCCGCACCTGGCTGGTCTTCGACGAGGCGCGGGGCAGGGGAGCGCAGTGGGAGGCCTGGGACGACTGAGCTCCCGGTCGCGCCGCGGGGTGGGTGCGCCGCCCTTCTTGCACGCTCGCGCGGCCTGTGTCAGTCTGAATACAGACCGATCGGTCAGTTAATAGGCCGAGTCCAGCCGGGTCCCCAGCGGGAGGAGCCCATGACGACGCCGCAGGCCGCGCCCCAGCCGGCGCCCGCCGAGCAGTTCGAGGCGACGATCGCGCGCAACGACCGGATCGAGCCGCGCGACTGGATGCCCGACGCCTACCGGCGGACGCTGGTCCGGCAGATCGCCCAGCACGCGCACTCGGAGATCATCGGGATGCAGCCGGAGGGCAACTGGATCACCCGCGCCCCCTCGCTGCGCCGCAAGTCGATCCTGCTGGCCAAGGTCCAGGACGAGGCCGGGCACGGCCTGTACCTGTACTCGGCGTGCGAGACCCTCGGCGTCTCCCGCGCCGAGCTGACCGAGATGCTGCTCACCGGCAGGCAGAAGTACTCCTCGATCTTCAACTACCCCACGCTCTCCTACGCCGACGTCGGCACGATCGGATGGCTGGTGGACGGCGCGGCGATCTGCAACCAGGTGCCGCTGTGCCGGACGTCCTACGGTCCCTACGGCCGCGCGATGATCCGCATCTGCAAGGAGGAGTCCTTCCACCAGCGGCAGGGCTACGAGCTGCTGATGACGATGATGCGCGGCACCGACGAGCAGCGGCGGATGGTGCAGGAGTCGGTGGACCGGTTCTGGTGGCCCTCGCTGATGATGTTCGGCCCGCCCGACGCGAACTCGCCGAACTCCGAGCGGTCCATGGCGTGGGGCATCAAGCGCAACAGCAACGACGAGCTGCGCCAGCGCTTCGTCGACATGACCGTCCCGCAGGCCGAGGCCCTGGGTGTCACGCTCCCCGACCCCGACCTGCGGTGGAACGAGGAGCGCCAGGCCCACGACTTCGGCGAGCCCGACTGGTCGGAGCTCTCTGCCGTGATCAAGGGCGAGGGGCCCTGCAACGCCCAGCGGCTGGCGCACCGCCGCCGGGCCCACGAGGACGGCGCCTGGGTCCGCGAGGCCGCGACCGCCTTCGCGCGCAAGCAGGCGGCCCGGAGCGAGGAAGGAGCCGGGACATGAGCGAGTGGCCGCTCTACGAGGTGTTCGTGCGCGGCAAGCGCGGCCTCAACCACGTGCACGTCGGGTCGCTGCACGCCCCCGACGACGAGATGGCCGTCCGGCACGCGCGCGACGTGTACACGCGCCGCAACGAGGGCGTCAGCATCTGGGTGGTGCGGTCGGACGCCATCACCGCCTCCAGCCCGGACGAGAAGGACCCGCTGTTCGCCCCCAGCGGCGACAAGGTCTACCGGCACCCGACGTTCTACGAGATCCCCGAGAACGTCCCGCACATGTGAAGGCCGCCATGGAAAGTCAGCACGGCTCGGTCTACGACGGGCTCCTGGACGGCGACAGCTCCCAGTGGGCCTTCGGGACCGACTTCGAGGACCCGCTGGCCGGCGTCGACACGACCGTCCCCGACGGCGTCGACCCGCACGCGCTCGCGACGTACTGCCTGATGCTCGGCGACGACGCCCTCGTCCTGTCGCACCGGCTCTCCGAGTGGTGCGGCAACGCGCCCGACCTCGAAGAGGACATCGCCCTCGCCAACATCGCGCTGGACCTGCTCGGCCAGGCGCGGCTGCTGCTCGCCCGCGCCGCCACCGCCGACCCGTCGGTCGTCCCGGCGCTGCCGGAGGGCTCACCGGTCCCGGCCGAGGACGCGCTGGCGTTCTTCCGCGACGCGGGCGCCTACCGCAACGTGCGCCTCGCCGAGCTGCCGAACGGCGACTTCGGGCACACCATGGCCCGCGTCCTGGTGTTCGCGACCGCCCGGCTGGCCTTGTTCGAGCGCCTCACCGGCAGCCGCGACGCCGTCCTCGCCGCCGTCGCGGCCAAGGGCGCCAAGGAGCTGGCCTACCACCGCGACTTCGCCGGCCGGTGGTTCCTCACCCTCGCCCAGGGCACCGAGGAGTCGCGCCGCCGCGTCCTCGCCGGGCTCGACGAGGTCTGGCGCCACCACGACGAGCTGTTCCGCACCCACCCGGTCGAGCGGGCGCTGGCCGAGGTGGGCGTCGCCGTGGACCCCGCCGCCACCGCCGGCGACGCCGACGCCGTGCTCGCGCAGGTCTTCACCGCGAGCGGCGTCGAGCGGCCCGAGGTGCCGCAGACGGGGATGCTCGGCGGGCGCGCCGGACGCGACGGCGTCCACACCGAGGCGCTGAGCCGGATGCTGGCCGAGATGCAGGTCGTCGCCCGCGCCCACCCCCTGGGACGGTGGTGACCGCCGTGACCGGAACCGCCCGCGCCGTCGCCGCGTCCGTCCGGGACCCGGAGATGCCGATGCTGACCCTGGAGGACCTCGGCGTGCTGCGCCGCGTCGAGGAGCACGGCTCCGCCGTCACCGTGGCGATCACCCCGACCTACTCGGGCTGCCCCGCGCTCGCCACGATGCGCGACGACCTCGTCCACCGGCTCACCGACGCCGGATACGCCGAGGTGCGCGTCGAGATCGAGCTGTCCCCGCCCTGGTCCAGCGACTGGATCAGCGAGCGGGGCCGGGCCGCCCTCGCCGCCGCGGGGATCTCGCCGCCCGGCCCGGCCCCGGCGCCCTCCGGGCCCGTCGCGCTCACCCTGACACCGACCCGCCGGAGGCTGCGCTGCCCGCGGTGCGGATCGGCGTCGGTCGAGCTGACCTCGGAGTTCGGCTCCACCTCCTGCAAGGCGCTGTACCGCTGCACCGGCTGCCTCGAGCCGTTCGAGCACGTGAAGGAGATCTAGCGGTGGCGCCAGCGACGTTCCACCCGTTGAAGGTCGCCGCGGTCGACCGGCTGACCGACGACTCGGCCGCGGTGACGTTCGACGTCCCGCCCGAGCTCGCCGGCGACTACGCGTTCGCGGCCGGCCAGAGCCTCACCCTGCGCCGGGTGATCGACGGGCGGGAGCACCGCCGGTCGTACTCGATCTGCGCCCCCGCGGGCGCCCGGCCCCGGATCGGCGTCCGGGAGATCCCCGACGGGATGTTCTCCTCCTGGCTCGTGCGGGAGGTCCGCCCCGGCACCGAGATCGACGTCCAGGTCCCGTCCGGCAGCCTGCGCGCCGACCCCGCCGAGCCCGGACGGCACCTGCTGATCGCGGCGGGCTCCGGCATCACCCCGATGATCTCCATCGCCGCCACCGTGCTCGCCAACCCGGGCACCGAGGTGCGGCTGCTGTACGGCAACCGCACCAGCGGGACCGTGATGTTCGCCGAGGAGCTCGGCGACCTCAAGAACCGCTACGGCCCCCGGTTCCAGCTCGTCCACGTGCTGAGCCGCGAGCCCCGCGACGTCGAGCTGTTCTCCGGCCGCCTCGACGCCGACCGCCTGCGCCGCCTGCTGGGCGCCGTGACGCCCGTCGACGACGTCGACCACGTCTGGCTGTGCGGCCCGCTGCCCATGGTCACCGGCGCCCGCGACGTCCTCGCCGAGTTCGGCGTCCCGCGCGAGAAGGTGCACGTCGAGCTGTTCTACGTCGACGAGCCGCCCCCCGAGGTGCGGCGCGACGCCCCGGCCGCCACCGGCGAGACCAGCGAGGTCACCGTCGTGCTGGACGGCCGGTCGAGCACCGCGCCGATGCCGCGCGACCAGCGCATCCTGGACGCCGCCCAGGCCACCCGCGCCGACCTCCCGTTCGCCTGCAAGGGAGGGGTCTGCGGCACCTGCCGCGCCCGCGTCACCGAAGGCGAGGTCGACATGGTCCGCAACTACGCCCTGGAGCCCGCCGAGGTCGAGGCCGGGTTCGTGCTCACCTGCCAGTCCCACCCCGTCAGCGCCGCCGTCACCGTCGACTTCGACGCCTGACCCCGTCAGGACGGCGGCGCGGCCAGCCCGTCGAACGCGATCGCGGTGATGGCGTCCGACAGGTCGTCGGCGCTCACCTCGCCGCCCGGCCGGTACCACTCGACCAGCGAGTTGACCATCCCGAACAGGAGCCGGCTCACCAGCTCCGGCGGCACGTCCGCGCGCACCGCCCCCTCCGCGGCCGCCGCGCGCACCAGCTCCGCCAGCCGCGCGTCGATCCACCGCCGCCGCTGGAGCGCCGCCAGCTCCACCTCGCTGTTCCCCCGCACCCGCAGCAGCAGCGTCACCGCCGGCTGGTGCGCCACCAGCACCCGCACGCTCTCCCGCACCACCGACCGCAGCCGCTCGTACGCGCTGCCCGCCGACTCGTCCTGCGCCTCGCGGATCACCGCCGTCAACTCGTCGAGCGCCTCGTCCAGGGCCAGCGCGAGCAGATGCGTCTTGCCCGGCACATGGTGGTAGATCGCCGACTTGCTGAACCCGAGCTCCTCAGCGAGGTCCCCCATGCTGGTCCCCTCGTAGCCCTTCCGATTGAAGAGCTCGATGGCCCGCCGCAAAACCGTGGCCTGGTCGTACCCCGGCCTCCCGCGTTTCATTTGCTTTTTTCTCCTCCTTCGGGCGCTGAGCGCCCTCCATCGTCGATAAAAGCGGGCGATCGCTGGCATCGCTCCGTCTCGCCTTGCGGCTCGCTGCTGTGTCTTATGGCGGTGCCCTCCTCCTTCGGGCCTGGCGGCCCTCCATCGTCGGGCACCGCATGCGATCGCTGGCATCGCTCCGTCTCGCCTTGCGGCTCGCTGCGCGATCAGATTCTCGCAGGCTCGAATCTGCCTTCGGACGCGATCGCCATCCTGAGGTCGTCGCGTGGTTGCGGTAGGGGCTGAGGTCGTTGCGGGTGGCGGGTTTGGGGGGCGCTCTCTCGCGGGTCGGTCGACAGGTTGGTGGTGGGGAGGGGTTTTCATGTAGCACGTTTGTGTTTATGGTCGTCGGTGTCGGGGGCGCATCACCTGTCCGGATACGCTCCCGAACCGGAGGCCCGCTGTGGCGCTCTCCTTCCTCGACCTGCGGCACACCGTCGCGGAACCGGGCTACAACCGCTGGCTGATTCCACCCGCCGCGCTCGCCGTGCACCTGTGCATCGGGCAGGCCTACGCCACCAGCGTCTACAAGACGGCGCTCGTCGAGCACTTCGACGCCAGCCTCACCGCGGTCGGCGTCGTCTTCTCCATCGCGATCGTGATGCTCGGCGCGTCCGCGGCGGTCATGGGCACGTGGGTCGACCGCGTCGGGCCGCGGCGGGCGATGTTCACCGCCGCCTGCTTCTGGGCGTCGGGGTTCCTGGTCGGGGCGCTCGGCATCGCCGCCGGGCAGCTCTGGCTGGTCTACCTCGGCTACGGCTTCATCGGCGGCATCGGCCTCGGCATCGGCTACATCTCGCCCGTGTCGACCCTGATCAGATGGTTCCCGGACCGGCCGGGCCTGGCGACCGGCATGGCCATCATGGGCTTCGGCGGGGGCGCGCTGGTCGCCTCGCCGCTGTCGCGGCGGCTGCTGTCGCTCTACGACCCGGGCGGCGACCCCGCGTCCGGCGCCGCCGTCGCCCTGCTGTTCGTCACGCTGAGCGTCGCCTACTTCCTGGTGATGATGCTCGGGGTGTTCACCGTGCGGGTGCCGCCGCCGGGATGGCGGCCCGCCGGGGCCGCCTCCGCGACGGAACGGGCCGGCGCTCCGCGCGGCGTCTCGGCGGCGTCGGCGATCAGGACGCCGCAGTTCTGGCTGCTCTGGACGGTGCTGTTCTGCAACGTCACCGCCGGGATCGGGATCCTGGAACAGGCCGGGCCGATGATCGGCGACTTCTTCCGCTCCGGCGGCTCGACCTCGGTGTCGGCGACCGAGGCGGCCGGGTTCGTCGGACTGCTGTCGATCTTCAACATGGCCGGGCGGTTCGTCTGGTCCTCGACCTCGGACTACCTCGGCCGCAAACCGGTCTACGTCGGCTACCTCGGCGCCGGCATGGCCGCCTACGTGCTGCTGGCGCTCTTCGGGGACGCCTCGACGGCGTTCTTCGTCGCCCTCGCCGCACTGATCATCTCCTTCTACGGCGGCGGGTTCGCCACCGTCCCGGCGTACCTGCGGGACCTGTTCGGCACCTACCAGGTCGGCGCCGTCCACGGCCGGCTGCTGACCGCGTGGTCGGCGGCGGGCATCGCCGGGCCGCTGATCGTGAACCGGTTCCTGGACGCCCGCGGCGAACCGGGCGCCCTGGCGGCCGCCGACTACCGGCCCGCCCTGTTCACGATGGTCGGGGTCCTCGCGGTCGGCTTCGCCGCGAACCTGCTCATCCGCCCGGTGGCGGAGCGGCACCACGTGGCGGACGCCGAGGCCCCCGTGACCGACCCCAGCCCGGCCACCTGAGAGCGAAGGAGGAGCACCATGGAGTCAACGCCGGACGAGAGCCCCCCTGACAGGGCGGCGGCGCGCCTCGCCGTCTCCTGGTCCGTCGTCGGCATCCCGCTGATCTACGGCGTGGTGGAGACGGTCAGGGCGATCCTCCCCCTCTTCGGCGGCTGACCGCGAGGACGCGCACGAGCGCTTGCAGCGCCGACTCGAAGGCGTGGTCCGGAGGCGTCGCGTAGCCCACCACCAGGCCGTCCTGGGGCGGAAGGCGGGCGCCGGGGTGGCGGAACGCCGACAGGGCGTCGACCGCCACTCCCGCGCGGGTCGCGGACGCCAGAGCGCCGGGCTCGGTGCCGGACGGCAGGCGCAGGACGGCGTGCAGACCGGCGGCGATGCCCGTCGCGTGGACGTGGGGCGCGTGCTCGGCCAGGGCGGTGACGAAGCGGTCGCGGCGGGCGCGGTACCTCTGGCGCATCCGGCGGACGTGGCGGTCGTAGGAGCCGGAGTCGAGGAAGTCGGCCAGGGCCAGCTGGTCGAGGACGCTCGCCCACGCTTCGCGCTCGCCCTTGGCCGTGAGGACGCCGTCCACCAGGCGGTCGGGCAGGACCATCCATCCGAGCCGGACGGCGGGGGACAGGCTCTTGCTGACGGAGCCGACGTACACGACCCGGTCGGGGGCCAGGCCCTGCACCGCGCCGACGGGTTGGCGGTCGTAGCGGAACTCGCCGTCGTAGTCGTCCTCGATGATGAGCCCGTCCGACGCGGCGGCCCATTCCACCACCGCCGTGCGTCTGCGCGAATGCAGCGGGCCGCCTGTGGGGAACTGGTGCGCGGGTGTCAGGAGGACGGTGCGCTCGGCTTCGGAAAGCTCGTCGACCCGGGCTCCGTCGCCGTCGACGGTGAGCGGACGGGTGCGCGTGCCGGTCTGGTCGAGCAGGGCCCTGTGGAAGGGGAGGCCGTACCCCTCGACCGCCAGCGGCCCGGGCAGCACCCCGCCGCCGAACAGCAGGCGCAGGGCGTGGGCGAATCCGGAGCAGACCACGATGTGGTCGGCGTCGGTCCGCACGCCGCGGGTGCGGGCCAGGTAGGCGACCAGCGCGCGGCGCAGCTCGGGGCGACCGCGCGGGTCCCCGGGGCCGAAGGCCTCGTTCGGCGCCGCGGTGAC
>NZ_JBEUPA010000166.1:0-16978 GCF_040492065.1 Actinomadura sp. NPDC000929
GAAGGACTACCGCGAAGCCCGCGCCGCCTACGGGGACCTCTCCGTCCTGCCGACCGGCCCGTTCCTCTACGGGCTCCGGGCGGGGCACGAGGTGGACGGGCGGCGGCCCGGCGGTGGCTCGCGGCCAGGCAGCTCGACTCCCATCTGGCGCGCCGCCCCGAGCTGCGGGCCGAGCTGCGGGCCCTTCTCGCGGAGGGCGCGCCGTGAACCCCGTCATCGTGCTGCTGCTGATCGCCGTGTGGGCGGGCGCCATGTGGCTCGGGTTCCTGTACGTGTTCCCCGTGCTGTTCGCCGCGACGCTGGTCGTCGCCGGAGCCGCCGCGCTCGGCCTGTACTGCCTGCACGCGTGCCGGACGCTGGCGCCGTCCACGCTGGAGGGGCCGTCGCCGGTCGCCGAGCCCGCCGTCGCCTACCGGCACTACCTGCTCGGCCAGGTGTGGCGCGACTGGTGGACGATCAGCCGCACGGTCGTCCCGCAGGTGTACCGGACGGCCCGGGGCGTCGTGCTGAGGCTGACCCGGACGCTCCTCGGCGGCCCGTGGGGCTTCTTCGTCTTCCCGGTCTGGCTGGCGCTGTGCGCGGGCATCGTCGCCGCCGCCGTCCCCGCGGCGGTGTTCGTCCTCGCGCTGACGATCCTGTACGGGCTGGTCGCCGCGGTCGGGCTGGCGTCGTGGCTGGCGTGCGTGCTGGTCCTGGCGGCGGTCGAGCGCGTCTTCATGGGGTACGCCCGCATCCTGCAGACGTGCCCGCACCCCTTCTGCTACGAGCGGATCGGGCTGCCGGAGTACGCGTGCCCGAGCTGCGGGGCGCGGCACCGGCGCCTCTCGCCGGGGGCCGGAGGCGCGTTCCGGCACGTGTGCCGTTGCGGGGCGCGGCTTCCCACGACCGTCCCGCTCGGGCGCTTCCGGCTGGCCGCGTACTGCCCGCACTGCGGCGGGCGGCTGCCCGAGCGCATCGGGCGCGTCCGCGTGGAGCCGCTGCCGTTCGTGGGCGGGCCGGCCGCCGGCAAGACCACGTTCATGGTCCTCGGCATCCGGGCCCTGCACGCGCGGGCCCGCGCGGTCCACGGGCGGCTGTCGTTCGTCGAGCAGCGGCACGCGCAGGCGTACGCGGGCGCGATACGCGAGTTCCAGCGCGGCGGGCGCCTCGCCAAGACCGGCCCCGAGCTGCCCCTGGCGACCATGGTGGACGTCGAGCTGCCGGGCCGCGCGCGGCGCATCCTCTACCTGTTCGACCCCGCGGGCGAGCACTACACGGGCGCGACGGAGGTCGAGTCGCTGCGCTACCTGGACCACAGCGAGGCGCTGCTGTTCGTCGTCGACCCGTTCGCGCTCCCCCAGCTCCGCCGGTCGCTCACCGGGGACGAGAGGGAGCTCGTCGACGAGGCCGCCGCCTCGTCGGAGGAGGACCCGGCCGACACCCTCCAGCGGGTGCTGAACGAGTTGCGCTCGCGTCCCGACCAGGGGCGGCAGAAGCGCGTCGCCGTCGTCGTCACCAAGACGGACCTGCTGCTGCGCACGGAGATCGGGCGCGGTCTCGACCCGGACGCCGGCCCGCGCGCATGGCTCGACCGCGTCGGGCTGGGCAACACGGTGCGCACGCTCGACCAGGTCGCCGCCGAGGTGCGGTACTTCGCCTCCGGCCTCGACACCGAGCCCGCCGCCGTCGCCGACCTGCTCGGCTGGGTGACCGGACTGCCCGCGGCGGACGCCGCGGACGGCGCCCGCGCGCCCGCCGACGTCCCTCC
This sequence comes from Actinomadura sp. NPDC000929, assembly GCF_040492065.1. Lineage (NCBI taxonomy): Bacteria > Bacillati > Actinomycetota > Actinomycetes > Streptosporangiales > Thermomonosporaceae > Actinomadura > Actinomadura sp. NPDC000929. Next base: position 1,748 of record NZ_JBEUPA010000166.1, read on the forward strand.
GGAGCCGCCGGGGACGGCGCCGCTGCGCGCCCCGTGGCCCGTGCGCGGCCGCGACGCCGGCCGCGTCCCCGCCGGGTACCAGGCGGGGCGCTGGGCGGTGCTGGCCGGAGTGTCGGTCCTGACCGTCGCCACCATCGCGGGCGCGCTCGTCGCGGCGGCCGAGCGCCTCCCGTTCTGACCGGCCGCCGCCGCGGCCGCCCCCGGGTGTGGCGCACCCCACTTCCTGACGCGGAAGATAACGGACCGTCATCGCATTGACCCTTCGGAGAGTTCCCGTCCGAGAGGCATCGCACGATGACGACCGCGACCCAGACCCCGCTGGTCCTGGACCCCGCCGCCCAGGAGCTGCTGTTCCGCGAGGCGCGCACCGCCAACGCCTTCACCGGCGAGCCGGTCGGCGAGGACCAGGTGCGCGCGATCTACGACCTGGTCCGGTGGGCCCCGACCGCCATGAACAGCCAGCCGCTGCGGATCGTGGACGTGCGCAGCCGGGAGGCGCGCGAGCGGCTGGTCCCGCTCATGAGCGAGGGCAACCGCGCCAAGACCGCGACGGCCCCGCTGACCCTCATCGCCGCCGCCGACGAGGACTTCCACGAGCACATGCCGGTCACGTTCCCGCACCGGGAGGGCGCCCGCGAGGCCCTGCGGGACAGCCCCGGCAGGCCGGCGATGGCCCGCTTCAACGCCGCCCTCCAGCTCGGCTACCTGATCCTCGGCATCCGCGCGGCCGGTCTCGCCGCGGGCCCGATGACCGGTTTCGACGCCGGCGCCGTCGAGAAGGAGTTCTTCCCGGAGGGCAACGTCCGCCCCATCGCCGTGGTCAACGCGGGACGGCCCGCCCCGGACGCCTTCCACGCCCGCAACCCGCGCCTCGACGCCGCCCAGGTCATCACCACCGTCTGAGCCTCCCCCGCCCCCGCTGGAGACCCCCCATGACCCAGGCGGCCGCCTCTGCCGGCTCCAAGCTGTCCGATCCCCCCGCGGCCGGCCGGAGGCCGGTGCTGGTCCTCGTGCTGGGCGCGCTGACGGCGCTGGCGCCGCTGTCGATCGACATGTACCTGCCGGCGCTGCCCCGGATGTCGGCGGACCTGTCCACGGGCGCCGCGCGAACGCAGCTCACCCTCACCGCGTGCGTCGTCGGCCTCGCCGCCGGGCAGGCGGTGGCCGGGCCGCTGAGCGACCGGCTCGGCCGCCGCCGCCCGCTGCTGGCCGGGCTCGCCGCCTACGCCGTCGCGTCGCTGCTGTGCGCCGCGGCGCCGACCGTGGAGACCCTCATCGCGCTGCGGCTGGTGCAGGGCGCCGCCGGGGCGGCCGGGATCGTGATCGCGCGGGCGATCGTCCAGGACCTGTACGACGGCGCCGCCGCGGCCCGGTTCTTCTCGGTGCTGATGCTGGTGAACGGGCTGGCGCCGATCCTCGCGCCCGTCCTCGGCGGCCAGCTGCTGCGGGTCGTGCCGTGGCCGGGCGTCTTCGCGGTCCTCGCCGGCATCGGCGTCGCGCTGTTCCTCGGGTCGCTGCTCGGGCTGGCGGAGACGCTGCCGCCCGGACGGCGCGAGACGGGCGGGCTGCGCGCGACGGCCGCGGCCTGCCGGACGCTCGTCCGGGACCGGGCGTTCACCGGGTACGGGCTGGCGATCGGCCTGTCGTTCGCGGCGCTGTTCACCTACATCTCGGGATCCCCGTTCGTGCTGCAGGACATCTACGGGATGTCGCCGCAGGGGTTCAGCGTCGCCTTCGGCGTCAACTCCCTCGGCATCGTCGCGGCCGGGCAGGCGGGCGCGCTGCTCGCCGGGCGCGTCGCCCTCACCCGGCTGCTGGCGGCCGGGCTCGCCGTCGTCGCCGCGGGCGGGGCGGTCCTGGTGGCCGCGGTCCTCGCCGGGTGGGGCCTCGGCGGGGTGCTGCCGGGGCTGTTCCTCGTCGCGGCCGGGCAGGGGCTGATCGGCCCGAACGCCACCGCCCTGGCACTGCGGGGACGCCCGCCGCGGGTGGCCGGGACCGCGTCGGCGCTGCTCGGCGTGGCCCAGTTCGCGCTGGGCGGCGCCGCCGCCCCGCTGGCCGGCGTCGCCGGGCCGGGCACCGCCGTCCCGATGGCCGTGACCATCGCCGCGCTGGCGGTGCTCGCCGCGGCCGCCGCCGCGGCCGCCTCCCGGGCCCCGCAGGCCGCGGAGCGGAGCTGAGACCGCGTCCCGCCGTCAGTCCGCGGGCCGGTCCAGGGCGCCGAGGATGAACCCGGCGACCTCGTCGGCGAGCCGGGCGGCGGGCTTGGGGCCGTCCGCGCGGTACCAGGACGGCATCTGGTTGACCATGCCGAGCGCGACGATCGTGATCGTCTCGGCGGGGGTCCCGGTGCCGAACACGCCGTCGCGCTGGCCCTGCTCGATGAGGTTCCGGAACGTCACGTGGTAGCGGCGGCGGTCGGCGCGGACCGAGCGCATCCGGGCGTGGTCCAGCCGGTGCATCTCGCGGGCGAACACCTTCGCCTCGTCGATGTGCTCGGCGGTGCTGCGGATCAGCCCGGTCAGCACCGCGTGGACGGCCTCGCGCGGCGGCAGCCCCCGCGCCAGCACCGCCCCGAGGTCGGCGAGCTGGCGGGCGATCAGCGAGTGGTAGATCTCGTAGAGCAGGTCGTCCTTGGAGTCGAAGTAGTGGTACAGCGCGCCCTTGGTGACCTCGGCGGCCTCCACGACGCTCTGCACGGGCGTCCCGTCGAAGCCGCGCTCGGCGAACAGCCGCAGCGCCGCGTCCAGGATCCGCCGCTCGACCGCGCTCTGCCGGACGGGCGCCGCCGACTCCGGCGCGGGGCCGGGCCCCGACTCGGACTGGGCCACCTTGGCACCTCCTTCGCGCGCCGCGTTGACTCCGGTGCGTTCCGCGCTCTAGCTTGCCAGAAACCGACCAGTCGGTATGCCCCCCGGGCCGATGTCGAAACCCCCGGCATCACCGCGCACCGCAGGAGAATCGATGCCCGCAGTTGAAACCGTCCGCGGCCCCGTCGACGCCGCAGCCCTCGGGCGCACGCTGATGCACGAGCACGTCTTCGTGCTCGGTGCGGAGTACGTCCAGAACCACGGCGCGGGCGACTGGTGGGACGAGGAGGAGAAGGTCGCCGACGCGGTCGGCAAGCTGCGCGAGCTGGCCGGGCTCGGCGTCACCACCATCGCCGACCCCACGGTGTGGGGTCTCGGCCGGTACCTCCCCCGGATCCAGCGGGTCAACGAGCAGGTGCCGGAGCTCAACATCATCGTGGCGACGGGCATCTACACCTACAACGACGTGCCGTTCCAGTTCCACCACCGGGGTCCCGGCACGATGATGGACGTGGGCCCCGACCCCATGATCGCCGACTTCACCCGCGACCTGACCGAGGGCATCGCCGGGACGGGGGTCAAGGCCGCGTTCCTCAAGTGCGCCGTGGACGCCCCCGGCCTCACGCCCGGCGTCGAGCGGGTGCTGCGGGCCGTCGCCGCGGCGCACCGGGAGACGGGGGCGCCGGTCACCGTGCACACCGAGAGCTCGACCCGGTCGGGCCGGACGGTCGTGGGCCTGCTCGCCGAGGAGGGCGTGGACCTCGCCAAGGTCGTCGTGGGGCACGCGGGCGACAGCAACGACCTCGACTACCTGATGGAGCTGGCCGACACCGGCGCGATCCTCGGCATGGACCGCTTCGGCCTCGACATCCTCAACACGACCGAGCAGCGGGTCGCGACCGTCGCGGCCCTGTGCGAGCGGGGCTACGCCGACCGGATGGTCCTCAGCCACGACGCGTCCTGCTTCATGGACTGGTTCGGCCCGGACCCGGCGACGGTGCCCGCGCTGCAGCCGAACTGGAACTACCGGCACATCGGCGAGGTCGTCCTGCCCGCCCTGCGCGCCGCCGGCGTCTCCGACGCGCAGATCGACCAGATGCTGGTGGAGAACCCCCGGCGCTACTTCACCGGCTGAGTTTGCCTCCTCCTCTTTCGGTCTAATCCCATGGAATCGGGAATCATGGGAGGAACCTGCGGGAGGAGGCAACCAGGTGAGCGAGGACTCCAGGCGCCGCCGCGCCCGTGCCGCGGTCCCCCTGCTGCTGGTGGCGCTCCTGGCCCTCCTCGCACCCGGCTGCCGCGTCGTGGAGAGCGAGAGCCCTCAGGACGTCCCGCCGTCCGCCGCGCCGACCCGCCACCAGAACGCCAAGCCCAGCGGGCGGCGGCCGGGCGTGGTCAACATCGAGACCGAGCAGACGCTGAACGGCACCCGCGCCGCCGGGACGGGCATCGTGCTCACCGCGTCCGGCCTGGTGCTGACCAACAACCACGTCATCCAGGGCGCCACCGCCATCAGGGGGACGGACGTCGACGACCGGCGCGGCTACCCGGCGCAGGTCGTGGGCTACGACCGGGCGGGCGACATCGCGGTGATCCGGCTGTCCGGCGCGACCCGGCTGAAGACCGCCGCGTTCGCCTCCGCCGGCGGCGTCGCGGTCGGCGACACCGTCACCGCCGTCGGCAACGCGGGCGGCAAGGGCGGCACGCCCACGGTCGTCACCGGCAAGGTCACCGCGCTGGAGCAGTCGGTCACCGCGCGCGACGACAGCACCGGCACCTCCGAGCGGCTCACCGGGCTGATCGAGACGAACGCGCCGATCCGGCCGGGCGACTCCGGCGGGCCGCTGCTGGACACCTCCGGCAAGGTCATCGGCATCAACACCGCGGCGTCCGCCGGGTTCTCGGTGAAGGACGCCCGGAAGCGCGAGGACCACCGGGGCTACGCGATCCCGTCCGACCGGGCGCTGGAGACCGCCCGGCAGATCCAGCGCGGCGAGGCGTCCTCGACCGTGCACATCGGCCGCACCGCGCTGCTCGGCGTCAAGGTCCGCCCGAACGGCCGCTCCCCGGGCGCGCTGGTCGCCGAGCTCGTGCCCGGCTCCCCCGCCGAGGCCGCCGGGGTCCCGGTCGGGGGCGTCATCGTCGCCTTCGGCGGCGCCGCGGTCGACGCGCCGTCCACTCTCACGAGCCTGATGCTGGCCCGCCATCCGGGCGACACCGTCCGGATCGAGTGGACGACGAGCCGGGGCGACCGGAGGGCGGGGACGGTCCACCTGACGGAAGGCCCGCCCCAGTAGCGCGCCGGACCGGCGCCGGCGTGCGACAGTGGGGGTGTCGGCCGACCACGAGGATGTGCCCCATGACGCGCAAGGCGCCCGCCGGTGACTTCGACGACTCCGAACTGGAGGTCTCGGTGCCGAAGACCTGGGCGGCGGGCGTTCCCGGCGTCACGGCCGCGCTGCGCCACGCCCACGCGCAGATGGGCGTGCGGCGGACGGCGCTGACGCTGCTGCGCGTCAACCAGAAGCAGGGGTTCGACTGCCCGGGGTGCGCCTGGCCCGAGGGCGACCACCGGCACGCCGCCGAGTTCTGCGAGAACGGCGCGAAGGCCGTCGCGGAGGAGGCCACGGCACGGCGCGTCACCCGCGAGTTCTTCGCCGAGCACGGCGTCGAGGAGCTGGCCGGGCGCTCCGACCACTGGCTGGGCCAGCAGGGGCGGCTGACCGAGCCGATGGTGAAGCGCGCCGGGTCCGGGCACTACGAGCCGGTGTCGTGGGACGAGGCGTTCCGGCTGCTGGCGTCCGAGCTCAACGCCCTGGACTCGCCGGACGAGGCCGTCTTCTACACCTCCGGGCGGACCAGCAACGAGGCGGCGTTCGCCTACCAGCTGTTCGCGCGGGCGTTCGGCACGAACAACATGCCCGACTGCAGCAACATGTGCCACGAGTCGTCCGGGTCGGCGCTGAGCGAGACGATCGGCATCGGCAAGGGCTCGGTGCTGCTGGAGGACCTCTACCGGGCCGACCTCGTCTTCGTCGTCGGCCAGAACCCCGGGACGAACCACCCGCGGATGCTGTCGGCGCTGGAGCGGGCGAAACGGGAGGGCGCCCGCGTCATCGCCGTCAACCCGCTGCCCGAGGCGGGGCTGATGCGGTTCAAGAACCCGCAGCGCGCCTCCGGGATGGCCGGGCGCGGCACGGTGCTGGCCGACCGGTTCCTGCAGATCCGGCTGAACGGCGACCTCGCGCTGTTCCAGGCGCTCAACCGGATGCTGCTGGAGTCGGAGGCGCCCGGGGCCCTCGACCGGGAGTTCCTCGACGCCCACGCGCACGGCTTCGAGGCGTTCCGCGAGCACGCCCTCGGCCTGGACTGGGACGACGTGCTGGAGGCGACCGGCCTCACCCGCGAGGAGATCGCCGCGACGCTGGGCGACGTCCTCGCCGCCGAGCGGATCGTCGTCTGCTGGGCGATGGGCCTCACCCAGCACCGCAACTCCGTGCCGACCATCCGCGAGATCGTCAACTTCCTGCTGCTGCGCGGCAACATCGGCCGGCCCGGCGCGGGCGTCTGCCCGGTGCGCGGCCACTCCAACGTGCAGGGCGACCGGACGATGGGCATCTGGGAGCGGCCGAAGCCCGCCTTCCTGGACGCCCTCGCCGCCGAGTTCGGGTTCGAGCCGCCCCGCGAGCACGGCCTGGACACCGTCGGGGCGATCCGCGCCATGCGCGACGGCAGGGCGAAGGTGTTCCTCGGCATGGGCGGCAACTTCGTCCGCGCCACCCCCGACTCCGCCGTGACGGAGGCGGCCCTGCGCCGCTGCCGGCTGACCGCGCAGGTGTCGACCAAGCTCAACCGGTCGCACGCGGTGACCGGGGAGGTGGCGCTGATCCTCCCGACGCTCGGCCGCACCGAGCGCGACGTGCGGGAGACGGGGCCGCAGATCGTCTCCGTCGAGGACTCCATGGGCATGGTGCACGCCTCCCGCGGCCGCCTCGCACCGGCGTCCGGGCACCTGCTGTCCGAGGTGGCGATCGTCTGCCGGCTCGCGCGGGCCGTGCTGCCCGGATCGGACATCGGCTGGGAGGCGATGGAGCGCGACTACGACGTGATCCGCGACCACGTCTCCCGGGTCGTCCCGGGCTTCGAGGACTTCAACGCCCGCCTCCGCGAGCCGGGCGGCTTCACGCTCCCCCACGCTCCCCGCGACGAGCGCCGGTTCCCGACGGCGACCGGCAAGGCCAACCTCACCGTGAACGAACTGGAGGTCCTGCGGGTCCCCGAGGGGCGGCTGCTGCTCCAGACCCTCCGCAGCCACGACCAGTACAACACCACCGTCTACGGCCTGGACGACCGCTACCGGGGCATCAAGGCCGGACGCCGCGTCGTGCTCGTCAACCCCGCCGACCTGGACCGCCTCGGCATCGCCGACGGCGCGACCGTCGACCTGGTCTCGGAGTGGCCGGACGGCGCCGAGCGCCGCGCCCCCGCCTTCCGCGCCGTCTCCTACCCGACCGCGCCGGGCTGCGCGGCGGCCTACTTCCCGGAGGCGAACGTCCTGGTCCCGCTCGACAGCACCGCGGAGATCAGCAACACCCCCACGTCCAAGTCCGTCGTCGTCCGCCTGGAGCCGGCCGCGCCCTGACTGCCGCGGCGCGGAGCGCCGGTCTAGGCTGCGGGCATGACGAACCTCCCCGAGCATCCCGGAACGCCCGGAGCGCCGGAGATGCGGGCCGGTGACGCCGACCGCGAGCGGGTCGCGCAGGTGCTGCGGGACGCGGCCGGCGACGGGCGGCTCACGCTGGACGAGCTGGACGAGCGGCTGGACGCGGTGTACGCCGCCAAGACCTACGGGGAGCTCGAACCGATCACCCGCGACCTGCCGTCGCCGGGCCGGGCGGCTCCCCCGGCGACGGGGGCGGGCTGGCGGCCGGTCCCCGGCGCGCCGTCCTGGCGCCGCGGCATCGCGATCATGAGCGGGTTCCGCCGGGCGGGCGTGTGGAACGTCCCCCCGCGCTTCAGGGCGTTCGCCTTCTGGGGCGGCGGGAAGATCGATCTGAGGGACGCCCGGTTCGAGGAGGGCCGGGTGACGATCCGGGCCCTGGCGATCATGGGCGGATTCCAGATCATCGTGCCGGACGACGTCACCGTGCACGTCGACGGGCTCGGGATCATGGGCGGGTTCGACCAGCGGGCGAGCGGGCCCGGCGTGCCGGGCGCCCCCACGGTGGTCGTGAAGGGCCTGGCGTTCTGGGGCGGCGTCGGCGTGAAGCGCCGCAGGCCGCGCGGGGACGGGACCGCTCAGGACTGATCGGCCAGGCGGTCCAGCCACTCGCCCAGCAGCGCCGCCTCCGAGGGGGTCAGCCCCGCCGGCGGGGCTGACCGCAGCGCCGACTTCAGCGCCACCGCCCGCGCCGCGGGCGTGGCGTCGGCCGGGCCGTCGCCTTCCGAGGTCACGGCGGCGAGGACGGCCTCGCGCGTGCGGACCGCGGCGTCCCGGTCGGCGCCGCCGCCGGACGGGTTCGCGATCAGCGTGAGGGCCGTCCCGACCCCGGCGGCGTGGATCATGCGGGCGGCGGTGGCGACCGGGACGCGGAGCCGTCCCGCGGCGGCCGCGGCCTCGACCAGGCCCAGCAGGATGCCGTAGGCCTCGCCGGCGGCGGGCGGGGTGCGGGGCGTCCCGTACATCAGCGTGTAGAACGCCGGATGGGTGACGGCGTACTCGATGTGCAGGTCCCAGCCGCGGCGCAGGTCCTCGACCGGGTCGCCGGTGCCGCTCTGGGCCCGCTTGCCCGCCAGGTACTCCTCGAACCCGTGGGCGGCGACGGCGTCGAACAGGCCGCGCTTGTCGCCGAAGTGGTGGTACAGCGTCGGCGCCCCGACCCCCGCGGCGGTGCACACGGCCCGGGTCGAGACCGGCTCGCCGCCGGCCTCGGTGAGCAGGCGCGCGGCGGCGCGCAGGATGCGGTCGCGGGTGCGGGGATCCCTCTGAGCGGTCACAACAACGATGTTACAAAACTTTTCGAGCAGCGCTATGCTGCGTCGTATAGCGTAGGTACAGTTCTTGCTATACCGATGTTAGAGAACGGCCGGCCGGCCGTCACGACACGAGAGGGGGCGCCGCCATGCGCAGCGCCGTGCTCACCGCCCCGGGCGGGCCGCTGGAGATCGTCGAGCGCGAGGAGCCCCGGCCCGGCCCCGGCGAGATCCTGGTGCGGGTCGCCGCCTGCGGGATGTGCTTCTCCGAGGTCAACCACCTGCGGGGCCACTACCCGTTCGGAACGTTCCCCGTCGTCCCCGGACACGAGATCAGCGGGGTCGTCGCGGCTCTCGGCGAGGGCGTCGACTGGCCCGAGGTCGGCACCGCGGTCGGCGCCGCCTGGCTGTACGGGTCCTGCGGCCACTGCGACCAGTGCGCCCGCGGCGACCAGATCCTCTGCACCGGCGCGCCGAAGCAGGTCACCGGCGTCAACCGCGACGGCGGGTACACCGAGTACTTCGTCGGCCGTGCCGGGTTCGTCACGCCGCTGCCGGACGGCCTGGACCCGGTCGCCGGCGCGCCGCTGATGTGCGCCGGCCTCACCGCCTTCAACGGGCTCCGGCAGGCCGGGGCCGCCGCCGGGTCGAAGGTGGCCGTGCTCGGCACCGGCGGCGTCGGGACGATGGCCCAGCGGTTCGCCGCCGCGATGGGCGCCCGCGTCGCCGTGGTGTCGCGGTCGCGCCGCGCCGAGAAGGAGGCGCTCGGCCTCGGCGCCGAACTGTTCGTCGCGACCGACGAGGAGGATCCCGCCGAGGCGCTGCGGGCGTGGGGCGGCGCCGACCTGGTGGTGAACACCGCGCCCGCCACCGCGACGGGGCTCGCCGCGTTCGGCGGCCTGCGCCCGGACGGCACCCTGCTCTACCTCGGCATGGGCGCCGAGAACGTGAGCGTGCCGCCGATGGCCCTGGTCAGCGGCCGGCTGCGGGTGATGGGCGTGCCCTCGGGCTCCCCGCACGACCTGCGCGACACCCTCGCGTTCGCGGTGGCGCACGGGATCGTCCCCGAGGTCGTCCCGGTCACGCTGGACGAGGCCCCGGGCGTCCTCGCCGCGATGGACGAGGGCGTCCACCGGGGCCGCGCCGTCATCACCTTCCCGTGAACCGCCTCCACGGCCGCGCCCGCTCGTAGACGGCGCACGCGGCCATCACCAGGGCGTCGGCGTGGCGGGCGCCGACGACCTGGAGGCCGACGGGCAGGCCGCGGGAGGTGAAGCCGCACGGCAGGCTCGCCGCGGGCTGCTGGGTCATGTTGAACGGGTAGGTGAACGGGGTCCAGCCCGTCCAGCGCGGGGACGGCGAGCCCGGCGGGACCTCCAGGCCGGCCTCGAACGCGGCGATCGGCGTCGTCGGGGTGAGCAGCAGGTCGTAGCGCTCGTGGAACACGCCCATCATCCGCCCGAGCTCCATGCGCCGGGCCGTGGCCGTCAGGTAGTCCAGCGCCGAGTACCGCGCGCCCCGCTCGCAGATCTCCCGCAGCCCCGGGTCGAGCAGCCCGCGCTCCTCCTGCGACAGGTGCTCGACGACCTTGGCGGCGCCCGCGAACCACAGGACCTCGAAGTCCGCGACCGGGTCCCCGAAGCCGGGGTCGACCTGCTCGACCTTCGCGCCGAGCTCGGCGAAGGCCTCGGCGGCGGCCGCGACCGGCGCCGCGACCTCCGGGTCGACCTCCGCGAACCCGAGGTCCGGGCTGAACGCGACGCGCAGGCCGGTCAGGTCGTCCCGCCCGGCTCCGGCCTCGGCGAACGGCACGTCGGGCGGCGGCAGCGACGACCAGTCGCGGCCGTCCGCCCCGCACACGGCGTCGAGCAGCAGGGCGGCGTCCGCCACGGTGTTGGTCATGGGGCCGATGTGCGCGAGCGTCCCGAACGGGCTCGCCGGGTAGTGCGGGATGCGGCCGTAGGTCGGCTTGATCGTGAAGGTGCCGGTGAACGCGGCGGGGATGCGCACCGAGCCGCCGCCGTCGGTGCCGAGGGCGAGCGGCGCCATGCCCGCCGCGACCGCCGCCGCCGCGCCGCCGCTCGACCCGCCCGGCGTGCGGGAGGGGTCCCACGGGTTGCGCGTGACGCCCGTCAGCGGGTTGTCGGTCACGCCCTTCCAGGCGAACTCCGGCGTCGTCGTCTTGCCGGCGAACACCGCGCCCTGCTCGCGGAGGCGGGCCACGGACGGCGCGTCCTCGGCCCACGCGCCGGCGGGGTCGATCGTCCTGGATCCGCGCAGCGTCGGCCAGCCGCGGGTGAGCAGGACGTCCTTGATGGAGACCGGCACGCCGTCCAGCGGCCCGAGCGTCGCGCCGCGCCGCCACCGCTCGGTCGCGGCCCGCGCCATGTCGAGGGTGGTCTCCTCGTCGACGAGGCAGAACGCGTTGAGCTCCGGATCGTCCCGCTCGATCCGGGCGAGCACGGCCCCGGCGGCCTCGACCGGGGACAGCGCCCCCGCCCGGTACTCCGCGAGCAGTTCGGTCGCGGTCAGATCGGCCGCATCGGCCATGGCTACCCCCTCTGGTGTGATGCCGCCCGCTCCGGGCCCACGTAGCCGAGGCGCTTGTCCACGACGTTGCGCAGCGGGCGGCCGGACACGTAGCGGCCGAGGTTGTCGGCGAAGAGCCGGACGAGCTCGTCCCGCCAGCCGACGACGTCGCCGGACATGTGCGGGGAGACGATGACGCCCGGCATCTCCCACAGCGGCGAGGACTCCGGCAGCGGCTCGTCCTCGAAGACGTCGAGCGCGGCGCCCGCGATCCGGCCCGCGCGCAGCGCCTCGACGAGGTCGCCCTCGGCCACCAGGCCGCCGCGCCCGACGTTGACCAGCCGCGCGGACGGGCGCATCCGCTCCAGCGCCGCGGCGTCGATCATGCCCCGGGTCTGCGGGGTGAGGGGCGCGGCGAGCACGACGTAGTCGGCCCGGGCGAGCGCCTCGCCCAGCCGCTCCATCGGGTGGACGACGCCGAGGTCGGGGTCGGCGTCGCGGGCGGTGCGCCCGGCGCCGGAGACGACCAGGCCCGCCGCCGACAGGCGGCGGCCGATCGCACGGCCGATCGGGCCGGTGCCGACGACCAGCGCGCGGGCGCCGGTGATCCGCTCGGTCTCGCGGTGCCGCCAGCGCCGCTCGCCCTGGAGGCGGACGGTGGTGTGCAGGTCCTTGGCGAAGGCCAGCACGAGCCCGAGGACGTACTCGGCGATCGGCTCGTCGAACACGCCGCGCGAGTTGGTGACAACCGTGTCACTGTCGACGAGCCCGGGGAACATGAGCCGGTCGACGCCGGCGCTGGCGATGTGGACCCATCCGGGGCCGCCGGACTCCGGCCACGCGCCGGCCACGGCGTCCGAGAGGAAATCCCACATGAACAGAACATCGGCGCCGGGAAGCGCCGCCGCGAGCTCTGTTTCACGCACGTAACGGACTCGCGCGAGGCTCTCCGCCTCCTCCATGCCGCGCGGATCGACGTCGCCCAGCAGGACCACCACGTCAGGCGGGCCACCGGATGCGTGCTGAGCAGGGTCCATCGGCGTCACTTCCGGGGTGTGCGGAGTTTACGAGAAGGCAACGGCGGGAGGCATTGACACGCTAGGAACCGTTCGTAGGATTGTCAACAATCAACGCGGTGGACCGCGGCCCCGGCCACCGCAGTGGGATATGTGCTGCAAGACCGTCGCAACCCGTGCCCAGCAGGGCCAGGACGGATCCCAGAGCGCTCTAACAGCCCCCGTCGGGGGTGTGGGGGGACGTCGTCCTCCCACGAACATGGAGAGTCCTTCGGGTGGCGACGCTCTCGCCCACCCCTGTTCACGGGGAGGTCAGCATGCCCAAGCTCATGACCATCACTCTGGAGCGCCGCGGCGTCTCCTGTGTCGCGGAGCTCCTGGAGAAGGATGCGCCGAGGACCTGCGAAGCGGTCTGGAACGCTCTACCGCTCGGAGGCGAGGCCTACCACGCCAAGTACGCCCGCAACGAGGTGTACACGATGGTCGAGCGGTTCTCCGAGGAGGAGGTCGGCCTGGAGAACCCCACCGTCACCCCGATCCCGGGCGACGTCGTCTACTTCTCCTTCCCCGGCGGGATGCTCGACCGGAAGTTCAAGGAGGAGAAGAACATCCACGCCCTGCCCGGCGTCATCGACCTCGCGATCTTCTACGGCCGCAACAACCTGCTGCTGAACGGGGACGTCGGCTGGGTCCCCGGCAACGTCTACGCGACGATCGTCGACGGCCTGGACCGCATGGCCGAGGCGTGCAACGACGTGTGGCGGTCCGGCGGCGTCGGCGAGCGCCTCCTCTACGCGCGCGCAGAGTCCTAGAGTGGCGGCCGCGCAGATGACATTCGACCCCTCGCTGGTCGTCGGCCCAGAGCTGCTCGCCCAGCACGGCATCGGGGTGGTCGCGCCTTTCGACTTCGCCCTCGACCGGGAACTGTGGCGCTGGACGCCCGACGACGTGTCGCTGTTCATGACCCGGCTGCCGTACGTGCCGGTCCCGGTCACGGTGGAGATGGCCTCGGCGCTGTCGGACCAGTCGATCGTCCGGCAGGCGACCCGCGACGTCCTGGCCCCCGAGCCGCTCGCGGTCGCCTACGCGTGCGCGTCGGGCAGCTTCATCCGCGGCAAGGCGGGCGAGCTCCAGCTGCACGAGTCGATGCTGCGGGCCGGCGCGCCGGTCTCGACGACGACCTCGGGCGCGCTGGTGGAGTCGCTCCGGCTGCTCGGCGCCCGGCGCATCTCGGTCGTCACGCCCTACATCGACGCCGTCACCGAGCGGCTCGTGTCGTTCCTCGGCGAGCACGGCGTCGAGGTGGTGTCCTCGGTCGGGCTGGGGCTGCTCAGCCACATCTGGAAGGTCGGCTACGGCGAGATCGTGTCGGCGGTGTCGGCGGTGGACTGCCCCGAGGCCGAGGCCGTCTTCATCAGCTGCACCAACGTCCCGACCTACGACATCATCGCGCCGCTCGAGCAGATGATCGGCAAGCCGGTGCTGACCGCCAACCAGGTGACGATGTGCTCGGCGCTGCGCGCCATGGGCCGGTCGGCGTCCGGTCCCGGACAGTCCCTGGTCGGCCTCGCTCCCTTCACGGCGGCCTAGCCGCCATGATCTCCAAAGGTAGGATTGTCGACAACATGCGCCAGAACGGGTTGCGCGCGGGGTTCCTCTACCCCGGCTACAGCGCCGAGGACGACTACCCCGCCATCGAGCGCGCCCTCGGGGAGGTCAGCCTCCCGGTCGTGCACACGCTGATGCGCGAGGACGCCCACCGCGTCGACGCGCTGCTGGACATCGGCGGCGCCGACGTGCTCGGCGACGGGGCCCGCACGCTTCGCGGCCTCGGCGTGAAGGCCGCCGTCTGGGCGTGCACCAGCGGAAGCTTCGTGTTCGGCTGGGACGGCGCCGCGCAGCAGGTCGCGGGGGTGCGCGAGGCGGCGGGCGTGCCCGCGTCCAGCACGTCGTTCGCGTTCGTCCACGCGGCGCGGGCGCTCGGCGTGACCCGGGTCGCGGTCGCCGCGACCTATCCCGCCGACGTCGCCGAGCGGTTCGTCGCGTTCCTCGCCCACGCCGGCATCGAGGTGGTGGCGCTGTCCTGCCGGGGCATCGTCACCGCCGCCGAGGTCGGCACCCTCGGCCGCGACGAGGTGCTGGCGTTCGTCGCGGCCAACGACCATCCGGACGCCGAGGCGGTGCTGGTGCCCGACACCGCGCTGCACACGGTGTCCTGGCTCGACAAGCTCGAGGCGCGGGTCGGCAAGCCGGTGCTGACCGCCAACCAGGTGAGCGTCTGGGAGGGGCTGCGGCTCGCGTCCGGCCCCGAGGGTCTCCCGCCGCGCACCGGGCTGGGCCGGCTGTTCTCCGTCCCCGCCGCCGCCCCCCTGCACGGGCGACATGCCTGGCAGACATGAGAAGACGAAAGGGAACCGCGCATGGGCCGACTGGGTGAGCTGGAGCCTGTTCCCCGCAAGTCGACGGTGGAGATCGTCTCGGACGAGCTGCGTTCGGCGATCATGTACGGGTCGCTGGAGCCCGGCGCGCAGCTCGGCGAGGCCGAGCTCGCCGCGCGCCTCGGCATCAGCCGCGGACCGCTGCGCGAGGCCATGCAGCGGCTCGTCCAGGAGGGGCTGCTCGTCAGCGAGCCGCACCGCGGGCTGTTCGTGATCACGCTGGACGAGGGGGACGTGGAGGACGTCTACCTCGCCCGGCTCGCGATCGAGCGCGAGGCCTGCCGGCTGATCATGGACCGCAACCGGGGCGAGGCGGTGGCCCGGCTCACCGAGGCGCTGGAGGCGCTCGTGGCCGCCGCCCGCGAGCGCGACCGGGTCGCGATGAGCGACGCCGACCAGGCCTTCCACGAGGTGCTGGTCAGCTCGTCGGGCAGCCCGCGGCTGGAGCGGATGGCGCACACGCTGCTG
>NZ_JBEUPA010000167.1:0-16918 GCF_040492065.1 Actinomadura sp. NPDC000929
GCAGCCTCCGGCGGCAGCGCCGGCGCCCCCGAGGCGGCGACGCGGGCGCGGCTGCACGGGCTGCCTGACCGCCGCCGTCGTGGTCATCGGTCTGATGATCGTCGTGGGAGTCGCGGGGTACCGCTACTTCCAGCCCGTCGAGGGACGGCAGAACACGCCGGCCAGGGACGGCCAGTTCACCTTCGTGGCGTCCCCGACGGCCTGCGGCGTCACCGTGCGCGGCCTCAAGCCCGACTTCGGCGAGAAGCTGTGCCGCGTCAGGATCACCGTGACCAACACCGGGACCAAGACCCGCACGCTCACCGCGGAGCACCAGAAGCTGATCGACGACGGCGGGACGTCGTACGAGGCGCGGGCGATGCCGCGGAGCGGCACCGCGGACGCGCGCACCGCCTCGCTCGCCGAGGTGCTGTCTCCCGGCGCCAGGTTCAACGGCATGCTGATCTTCGAGATCGCCGCCACGGCGCAGCCGGTCTCGGTGGTCCTTCACGACGCCGCTCTGAGCAAGGGCGTGCGCATCGCCGCCAAGGCCGGCTGAGCGACGCGGGTCGGCAGCGGCCGAGGAAGGCGGGACGCAGCGAGCTGACCTTGCGGCGCGGCGATTTTCGCGGTCTTCGCGGTTGCAAGATCGACAGGACTCCGGACGGTGTCCTGTAAGCGGTGTCGGTGCGGTGATGGCGGGTCCATGGCGTCACCGGCGCCGCCGCGGTCCGGGCGTTCGCCGACCGGGCCGCGGAACGTCTCTGACCTGTGGAGAAGACCTGTCCTGATGGCCGTCGACATGCGCTCCGAGGAGCTCCTGCCGCGGCGGCGGACGAAGGAGTGGCCGTGAAGCCGCAGAACAAGGGCGTCGAGATGGCCCGCTCGCGGGTCGGCTGGTGGGCCGCGGCGGCCCTGGTCACCGTGCTGCTGCTCGCCACGATGCTGGGCGGGGGGCGGGTCGGCCTCGCCGTCGCGGCCACCGACGGCAGCGCCTGGCTGTGGAGCCGGACGGCGGGCGAGGTGGACCGGGTCAACCCCGACAGCGGCCGGGTGGAGCAGCGCCGCCAGGTGACCGACGCCCGCGGCCACCGGGTGCAAGTGACCCAGAACGACCGGTTCCTTCTCATCCACGACCTGGACACCGGCCGCGTGTCGTCGCTCGACCTCAACGGCCTGGGCTTCTCGGGACGGCTGGACATCGGCACCCGCGGCGATCCGCACCTGGCGATGGGCTCCAACGGAGCCGCGCTGGTCGAGCGCACGACCGGCGCGGTGCGCGCGCTCGACCCGGCCACGCTGCGGCCGGTGGGCCCGGTCCTGCAACTGCCCGGCCCGCTGGTCGGCGGCGAGTTCGACGACGCCGGCCTGCTGTGGGTCGCCGCGCCCCGGCAGGGCACCGTCCTCGCCGTGAAGGTCGCCGCCCAGGGCCCCAGCGTCGTCCGCACGGCCGAGGCGGCCCCGCCCGATCACGACCTGGCGATGACCGTGCTGGACGAGGGCGCCCTCGTGGTCGACCGCGACGGGCGCGGACTGGTGGTCGCGACGGGCGGCGGCACCCGCCGGGTCACGACGCCGGTGTCGCTCGTCGGCGCCATGGTGCCGGCGCGCACCCACGGCGCGCTCGCCGCGGTCACCGTGCCCGCGGCCGGCGCGGTGGTCACGCTGGGCGACGTGCGCCAGGGCGGCCCGGTGCGGTCGTTCCCCCTGACCGATCCCGTCCAGGAGCCCGCCGTGCCGTTCGCCGGCAAGGTGTACCTGCCCGTGCGGGAGACCGGGCAGGTGCGGGTCTTCGAACCGGCGGGCCGGCAGACCGGCATGCTGTCGATGCCGGCCGGGCGCGGCGACATGGAGCTTCAGGTCCGCGAGGGCAACCTGTTCGTCAACTCGCCGGGCAGCACGGACGCCCTGGTCGTCGGCGGGGACGGTGTGGCCCGCAAGGTCGGCAAGTACCCGGGCGGGCCGGGGCGTGGCGGAGGCCGCCCGCACAAGCCCGGCGGCGGGGCGAGCAGTCCGCCGCCGGTGCCGGCGCCGCCCGCCGATCCGGTCTTCCCGGACCCGTTCGAGCCGGACCCCCCTTCCGAGGGACCCGAGACGCCGCCGTCCACCCCCGCGACGCCGCCTGCGGACCCCCGCACGGAGGCGCCCCGGCCGTCGGCGACGCCCGGCCCGCACCTTCCGTCGCCCCGGGTGCCCTCGCGCACGCCCACGGCATCGCCCAGCGGGAGCAGGCCGACCACGCCGAGGCCGACCACGAGCAGGCCGACGTCCACCAGGCCGGCGACGCCGAGACCGACCACCACCAGGCCCACCGCGCCGAGGCCGACCACGCCCAGGCCGACCACCCCCAGGCCGACGACCCCGAGGCCGACCACCCCCAGGCCGACGACGCCCAAGCCCACCCCGACCAAGCCGAAGCCGAAGCCCACCCAGACGCGCAACCCGTACACGCCGGCGCAGGTCTGCAACGCGACGGCGGGCGGCAACTACCAGGTCCAGCGGTCGTCGTCGTTCGCGGGCGGACGGATCTACCAGCTCTACAGCGCGTCCACCAAGAAGAACTGCGCGGTCACGATGAAGACCGCGGACATCGGCAAGGCCACCAACGTCTGGGTCCGCCTCCAGAGCCAGAACGGCGGCAAGGTCGCCTCCGACAACGGCTCGTTCAAGTACTACGCCGGACCGGTCTTCGTCCTGGCGCCGGGCGACTGCGTCCGGTACTCGGGCGGCGCCTCCGGCGCCAGCGCCTCGGCGGGCTGGGGCAACTGCGGCTAATGAAGGGCAATGAGTGAGCACCACGACCGCGACGCCGGCGCTGCCCGACGAGGAGGCGCTGCTGGCCGCCGCCGCCTTCGAGCGGATGGCCTCCGGCATCCAGTCGGCGGCGCGCTGCGATCCCGCCACGGTGCGGCTGATCCTCACCGCGTTCGCCGCGGGCGGGCACGTCCTGCTGGAGGACCTGCCCGGCATGGGCAAGACGACCCTGGCGCGCGCCCTGGCGGCGGTGACCGGCGGGAAGATCGGACGCGTGCAGTGCACGCCCGACCTGCTGCCGTCCGACGTCACCGGAGTGACGATCTTCAATGAGCGGAGCCGCGAGTTCGAGTTCCATCCGGGCCCGGTGTTCGCCAACGTCGTCATCGTGGACGAGGTCAACCGGACCTCCCCGAAGACGCAGTCGGCGCTGCTGGAGGTCATGCAGGAAGGGCGGATCACCGTGGACGGGAAGGCGCACCCGGTGCCGCGCCCGTTCCTGGTGGTGGCCACGCAGAACCCCATCGACCTGGAGGGGACGTTCCCGCTGCCCGAGGCGCAGCTCGACCGCTTCCTGATGCGGCTGTCGCTGGGGTACCCGGGCGAGGAGGCGGAGCTGTCGCTGCTGCGCGGCTCGTCGCTGACCGAGCCCGAGGACCTGGCGCCGGTGCTGATCGGCGAGGAGATGGCGCGGCTCGGCGCCGCCGCCGAGCGCGTCGCCGTCGCCGACTCCGTCAACCGGTACGTCCTGCAACTGGCCCAGCGCACCCGGCGGCATCCGCAGCTGCGGGCCGGCGTCTCCCTCCGGGGCTCCATCGCCCTGTGCCGGACGGCGCGGATCTACGCGCTGGCCGACGGCCGCGGCTATGTCACCCCGGACGACGTCAAGGCCCTGGCGCGCCCGGTCTGGGCGCACCGGCTGGTGCCGCTCTCGGGCGCCGCGGGCGCGGCCGAGACCGCGGAGTTGCTGGACGGCGTCCTGGCCGAAGTCCCCGTCCCGGCGGCGCAGGGGAACGGCTAGGCCGTGGCCGGCGGCACCCTCCGCCCCACCGCCCGCGGCTGGGCGCTGCTCGCGGCCGGAGCCGTCCTGTGCGGCTGGGGCTTCGGCCTGGGCTACCCGGCGCCCGGTGCGCTGGGGGCGCTCGCCTTCCCGGCGGTCGCGCTGGCCATGGCCCTCGCCGGCCGGCTCCCGGCCGCCCGGGTCGGCCGCCGGATCACGGCGTCGCGGGTCCGCGCCGGAGAACCCGTGACCGTCGTCCTGGACGTCGCGGCGGGCAAGGGCGCCGGGAGCGCCACCGTCGCCGAGCGCGTCACCGGGATCGGTGATCCGGTCGTCCTTCCCCTGGGCCTCGCCCGCCCGAGGATCCGGTACGAGCTGACCCCGCGGCGGCGCGGCGTGGTGGAGGCGGGACCGCTCAGCCTGGTCCGCACCGACCCGCTGGGGCTCGCGCGCGCGGTCCGGGCGGCCGACGACGTGCCGGTGCGGTTGCTGGTGCATCCGCGCCACCACCACCTCGCCCCCGTGCCGGCGGCGGGCGGCGGGGGCCGGGACACCTCGTCGGCGTCGGTCCGGGCCTCCGAGGGGGCGTTCGCGGGGCTGCGCGAGCACGCGCCCGGCGACGACGTCCGGCAGATCCACTGGCGGACGTCGGCGCGCCGCGGGCGCCTGATGGTCCGCGAGCACGCCGACTCCGCCGGCACGGGCATGACCCTGCTGGTCGACGACCGGTACGGTCCGGACGAACTGGACGCCCTCGTGGAGGCCGCGGCGTCGATCGTGCGGTCCGGCCCGGACGTCCCGGTCGAGTTGCGGCTGGCCGGCGGTGTGCGGTCCGCCGCGGCGGCGGGGGTCGTCGCGCACCTGGACGTGCTCGCCGAGGCGGCGGCGCGGCCCGGCGCGGACTTCCCGGGCGCCTGCGCGGGGCTGCGCTCGGCCCCGACGGGGCGCGCGATCGTGCTGCTGTCCACGGCGGCGGCGGACGAGGACGCCGCCGCGGCCATGCGGCTGCTCGCGGCGCGGCACACCGTCTCCCTGGTCGGCCTGATCGGCCCCGGCGACGGCGGGGGCCTCGTGCCGCCCGCCGGGGTGCGGCTGCTGCGCGCGGCCGACGCGGCCGGCTTCGCCGAGCGGTGGAACGAGAGCCGCTGGTGGGCGCAGTGAACCGGATCCGGGCCGCGCTGTCGTCCGCCGCCGTCGCGCTGGCCTCCGCCGCGTCGGCGCCGCTGCTCGCGGCCGGGTACGACCGGCCCCTTCCCGCGTTCACGGTGCTGGCGGTGACCGCGGCCCTCGCCGTCGCGGTGACGTCGGCCGCGTACCGGATGCTGCGCGGCCTCGGACCCGCCGCGATCCTGGCGGGCCTGCCCGTCGCCGCGGTCTGGCTGGTCGTCCTGGCCTCCTGGGCCCCTGGGCCGGTCAAGGGACCGGTGCCGGGCGCCGCGGACGCGGTGCTGCACTCGGGCGCCCGCATCCTCACGACCTCGCCGCGGGCCCCGGTGACCGTGGACCTGCTGGCGTTCCCGGTGGCGGCGATCTGGCTGGCCGCGGCCATCGCGACGGTGCTGCGCCGCGACGGGCGCGTCCTGCCCGCGCTGCTGCCCGGTGCGCTGCTCCTGTGCGGGGCCACGGCGCTCAACCCGCAGGCGGCCGGGCCCGGCTACTGGTCGGCCGCCCTGGTCGCCGCCTGCGCCGCCGTACTGCTGGCCGCCGCACCGCGTGCGCGTCCGGACACCGCGAGCGCCGGGTTCACCGTCCGCGTTCCGGACCTGGCGGACGCGGGGCCCGCGCCCGCCCGCCGCCGCCCTCGCGCGCGCGTCGGCGCGATGGTCGCGGCGGTGGCCTGCGCGGTGGCCCTGCCCGGGGCCGTCGCCGCGGTCGGCGGGTCCGGCATGCTGGACGACTGGCCGGTCAAGGCGGCCGATCCCCGCCGGGCCGCCGAGGCCCCCGAGGCGCCGGCCGAGGAACGCAACCCCCTGGCGTACCTTTCGGCTTGGTCGGCCGAGCCCGATGCGCCGTTGCTGAACGTGTCGGGGCCGAAGACCCAACTGCGGTGGGCCGTGCTCTCCGAGTTCACCGGGCCGACCTGGCTGCCCGACAGCACCTACCTTCCCAGCGGGGCGACCCTGCTCCCTCCCGCCGACATGCCTCCGAAGACGGTGCGGACGAGCGTGCGCGTCTCGGTCGGCAGGCTGCCCGGCCGCTGGGTGCCGGTCCCCGGCATCCCGACCCGGGTGGACGGTCTCGCGGTCGAGCAGGACCAGGAGTCCGGCACGCTCCTGTCGTCGGACGGCCCGGTGGCCGGGCGGAGGTACGCCGCGACGGGCGAGGTCCCGGAGTGGAGCGGCTCGCAGGCGGCCGGAGCCGTGATCGACTCCGGCGAGCAGTACCAGCGCTACCTCCGGCTGCCGCCCGGTGCGCCGCGCAAGCTCGAGGAGATCGCCCTCGCGGCCGCGGGGGACGGCACCGCGCACCAGCGCGCGTCCCGCCTCGCCGCGTATCTGCGCGCCTCCTACACCTTCAAGCCGGGCGCCCCGGGCGGGCACGGCTACGCCGAACTCGCGAAGCTGCTCGTCGCCCCGGGCCGCCGGGGCGGCGGCGCGACGTCGGAGCAGTTCGCCAGCGCGTTCGCGGTGCTGGCGAGGGCGGCCGGTCTGCCGAGCCGGGTGGCGGTCGGGTTCGGGCCGGGCAGCGGCGACCGCGAACGGGTGGTCCGCACCGGCGACGCGGTGGCCTGGGGCGAGATCTACTTCCGGGGCCTGGGCTGGGTGCCCTACGACCCGAACCCGCGCGAGCGTACGCAGGCGTCCCCCCAGACCGGTTCCGGGAAGCGGATCGAAGAAGGCGATGAGCCGTCCGACGGTCCCGACGCCCAGGACCTCGGCGACCAGGGCGGTGCGGGCGGCGGCGGGCGCTCGGGTTCGGGCTCGGGCCCGGAGGGCCTGCTCGTTCTCCCGGCGCTGGTCCTGCTGGCCTTCCTGATCGGGGCGCCGCTGCTGGGCGCGATCCGGTCCCGGCGGCTGCGCCGGGGCGCCGCGCCCGACCGGATCCGGGCGGCCTGGACGGAGTTGCTGGTGGCGACGCGCGTCGCGGGGCTGCCCGTTCCCGCGTCCGCCACCCCGGTCGAGATGGCGGAGCGGCTCGCGCGGGAACTGCCGCGCACCGACCTCGCCCGGCTGCGCAGGGTGGGCCGCCTGGTGAACGCCGTCCGCTACGGGGGCTCGGTCACCCTGGAGGACGCCGCGTTCACGGTCGCGGAGGTCCGTTCCGTGACCGCCGCGCTGCGCCGCTCCCGGCCGCTGCCGCGCCGCCTGCTCTGGTGGTGGGACCCGCGTGCGCCGCTGTGGGCGGCTCAGCCCTCCCGCTTGCCGCGGTGAGTGCAGACGGGCTTGGCGTAGGCGACCCGGTCGACGTCCAGCACGGCGACGACCGTCAGGCAGTACTCCACGCTCGGGTTCAGGGCGAGGATCGTGGCCTTCGCGGTCCCCGCCGGCACGTTGGCCATGGTGGACGGCGTGCGCCCCGCCGGACCGCCGACCACGTAGTACGCGGCCTTGCCGCCGGTGGCGTCCTTCCAGCTGATCTCGATCGAGACGCGGTTGTCGACGATCTGCACCTGGCTCGGGCTGAACTTGGTCTCCGGCCGCACCGCCGTCGGGGTGGACGTGGGCGTCGGCGAGCCCGAGCTGGGCGCGGGGGTGGCGGGAGCCTGCGAGGCGGGAGCCTGCGAGGCGGGCGGCGACGCGGCGGGCGGGTCCGCACGGCGCCGATCGGCCGAGCCTGAGCCCGTCAGGAGGGCGATCACGCTGAACACGACCGCGGCGAGCACGAGCCCCACCAGCGCCAGCAGCACGATCCGGGGGCGCTGCGACTTCGCGGGCTCCCCCTGCGGGGTGAAAGGCCCCTGCGGTTCCGCGAAGTGCAGCGGCTGGTCCGCGAATTCCGTGAGCGGCGCCTGCGGCTCCTCGAAGGGCACGTGCCGGTACGAGGGCTGTGCATACTGCTGCGGGGGCGGCGCCTGCTGTCCCTCGAACGGCATCTGCTCGTAGGTGGACGGCGCCTGCTGTTCCGCGAAGGCCGCCTGCCATTCCGCGAAGGACGCCTGCGGCCCTCCCGGGGAGACCTGCGTTTCCGCCGACGGCGTTCGCGGTTCCGCGAAGTGCACCTGCTGGTCTTCCAAGGGCGCCTGCTGCCCCCCGAAGTGCACCTGCTGGTCCTCGAAGGGCGCCTGCTGCCCCCCGAAGTGCACCTGCTGGTCCTCGAAGGGCGCCTGCGGTTCCGCGAAGTGCACCTCCTGGTCAGCGAGAGGCACCTGCGGCTCCGGGACGGCGGCCGGTGCCGGAACGGGCTCCGGTGCCGCCTTGTCCCACGGCGACCAAGGCGCGTATTCCCCAGGGACGTCGTGCGGGGGAACGGCGCGGAGCCCCTCCTCCAGCGCCTCGACGAACGCACGCGCCGTCGGGTACCGGTCGGCGGGCTCGCTCGCCAGCGCCTTTCCGAGGACGTTCCCGAGCCACTCCGGCACGTCGTCGCGCGGCACCCGGGGAGCCGCCTCGTCCGGGGCGCGTCCGCCGCCGGTGGCGAAGGGAGCGCGCCCGGCCAGCAGGCCCCACAGGGTGGCGCCGAGCCCGTACACGTCGGCCTGCACGGTCTGCGGACGCCCCAGCAGCGCCTCCGGAGCGGCGAACCCGGGCTCGACGCGGTCCCGGGCGACCGGCGCCAGGACGCCCGGCGCGGTGTGCGCCGCCAGTCCCCGCGCGGTCGCCGGACCGGTGAGCAGCGGTCCCGCCTCGCCCCGCATGATCCGGCTCGGGCGGACGTCGCCGTGCACCAGTCCCTCGTCGTGCAGCGCCTGCAGGGCCCGGCCCGTCGCGACGGCGGTCCCGACCGCGTCCGCGATCGGCAGAGGCTCCGGCGGGAGAGCGCCGGCGGGGCAGTACACGGCCACCGTGTACCGCTGCCCGCTCGTGGCGCGGCCGCTCTCCAGCACGCTCACCAGGTGCTCGCCGCGGGAGGCGCGTTCGAGGGCGGCCAGTTCCTCCGCCGGGGTCTCGGAACCGTCGAGCCGCACCCTGACGGCGACCTCGGCGCCGGACTCCTCGTGCACGGCGCGGTAGGTCACCGAGCCGGCGCCGCGACGGAGGATCGACAGCCCGCCGTACCCGGGGAGCAGGCTCGACGAGTCGGCGCGGGGGGCGGCGGCGACCCTCAGCTCGGGCGGGGGGCTGTCGGACGGCCAGGTGAACGTCGTCCCCGCCGGGCCCGGCGCCGGCTCGGACCGGGGGGCGCCGAGCAGTTCCAGCAGCTCCGCCAGGGTCAGCGGCTTCGCCGTCGCGATCACTTCGGGGGCGAAGACGTCGCCGCGCTCGGTGAAGAAACCGTGGACGATCACGGTGTGGCCGCTCGCCGCCAGCCTGTCGGCCAGGAAGGGGACACCGGCCTCCGGAAGGTCCTCCTCGAAGTCCGGCGCGAACATGAACGCCGCCGGGGCGCGGACCCTGCCGCTCTTGGACAGGTCACGCAGCCCGCTGGCGGAGGCGGCGTCGAACACGGCGGGGAAACGACCCGTGGCGCGCAGCCTCTGGGCGAGGTCCGGGTTCCCCGCCACGATGAGGTTCGGTGCGGTGACCATTACCTCGGGCCCCGGACGAGAAGGTCGGACGTCGGCACAGGGACCCTCCTCGCTGACCTGTCGACGAATGTATAGCCCATCCCTTCTAGACGTCCGTGCGCGCCGTCATTGCGCAACCCTCCTCGGGCTCCCGATCGCCGCTCGATCTCACCAGACGACGGCGGACTCGTCGCCTTCCTCGTCGCCCGGCGCGGCCACGTCGTGGAGCGTGGCGGTCGGGGCCGGCTGACCGGCGTGCATCTTCTGGATCATCGCCTCGGCCGCCGCCTTGCCCCTCGCGATGGCGTCCCGGTCACCGCGCTTCCACCAGGGGGTGAGCCACATCTCGACGGGACGGGCGGTGCCGGCGACGACGGCGGCGCGGCCGAACGGCATCGTCCGCAGCTCCTCGGGGCTGAGGATGTGCTTTCCCTCGTGCTTGCCCACGAGGTCGGCGAGGTCGGAGAGGTCCTTGACCGTGCCGGAGCCGCCCGAAATGATCTTGACGGTGGCGTTGTCCCACAGGGACGCGGCGCCGTCCGTGCCCCACACCCGGCGGGCCTCCGCCAGCGACGTCAGGTAGACGTGCACGCTGATCGAGTAGCCGCCGGACTCGCCCATGTAGGTGGCGAGGCCGCCGAGGGGGCAGATGTCGGCCACCTGGTTCAGCTCGAACGTCAGCGGCGGGTCGAGGCGGCCGCTCGGATTCTTCATCGCCGTGCCGCGCGCGCTGCGGAAGTACTGCTCGATGATGGTCGTGACGATGGGGGCGATGCCGCCCCAGTCGCTCTGCTTCTTGGAGACGAAGTACAGGGTGTTCCGGCCCTGGAGGAACTTCCGGAAGTCGAACTCCTCACCGGGGTCCGGCGTGCAGTCCGCCAGCACCTCGGGCTGCGAGAAGCACGACATGACCTGGATCACTCCGGACCACATGCTCTCGTTCCGCATGTTGAACTCGAGCGCCCCGGTATAACCGGGGGCGGTCCGCCCCTCGCGCTCGCCCTGGCGCAGGATCTCCAGCGCCTCCTCGCCGTTGGCCTCGTAGACCCAGCGCATCACCTCGCGGAAGTTGAGGCGGCCGATCGCGCCGGCGTGTAGCAGGCAGCGGATGATCGTCATGATGCCACCGAGCAGGCTGCCGCCTTCGTGCCCGATGTCGAAACCGCTCGTCTGGACGAGCGTGCCCGCCCGGACCGCGCACACGTTCGGGTCCTCGCACCCCTGCAGCGGCGACCAGCGCATCCGGTTCGGCCAGCCGGTCCAGTTGAACGGGTCGAAGACGTACACCTCGCCGAACTGCGACCGCACCATGGCCGTGTTGATGAACGTCTCGCGGCGGCTGGACGTGACGATGCAGGGGCCGGGCGCGTCGATGGTGAACGGCGTGACGAAGTGCACGTCCTTCCCCTGCCGCGGCGCCGCGAGGATGATCGCGGTGTCCTCCAGGGACGCGTACAGCTTCCGCCGGGACCTGATGTCCCGGCCGATGTAGAACCCGACGTCCTCGGGCTTCACCGAGCGCGCGGGAACGTTCTGCGTCGACGGCCGGACCTGTGCGGCCTTGCTCTGGACGGTCCGGGCGCTCAGCAGCTTGCGGACCTCCCAGCCGGAGGCGAAGCCCAGCCGCAGCCGGCGCCACGTCCGGTGGCGCCGCCAGTTCAGCAGGAGCCGGATCAGGACGTAGGCGCCGAGGGCCATCGCCAGGAGCAGCACGGCGAGCAGGCCGAAGAAGATCGGGGCCGACCCCAGGGCCGCCGCCGCCGCGGGCGGCCACGCGCCGCGCGGATCGTTCGGATGGCGCACGAGGTTGTAGGTGATGCGCAGGCAGTCCGTCGGGCTGGAATCCGGCCATCCGCCGCCCGAAAGGACCCCGGACAACTGGCCCGCCAACCACGTCAGGAAACTGCTCGCCCCGCCCAGCAGCGCGCTCACAAAGCCAATACCTATGAAGACCACGTAAACGTCGTCGTCGTCATTGCCGGCCATAGAGCCTCCTCAATCGTGATGTCCGGTTCAAGCGGTTCCGACCGCCGACACGCGCCACGGGGCGCTCGGATCCTTGCGCCGGAGGGTGACGAACGCGGTGGCGTGGACGGGGGAGCCCTTCCAGCCGTCCCGGCCGGTGGGCGTGACGGTGATCCCCCATCCCCGGTGAGCCAGCGTGGGCGTGTCGGCGGGGACGTCGCCTTCGGGGGTTCGCCGGGTGAGGCGGACCTTGGCGTAGGCATGGTGCTCGCTCCACTGCCCGGGAACGACGCCGCCGGGCTGGTCGGAGACGGACACCTTGTAGAAGTCGTCCAGAAGGGGCATCGCTCGCTGGTAGGCGTCGCGCTGGCTGTGATCGGTGGTGGAGTCGACGAGCCACATCAGGGTGAGCGCCGCCTTGGACACCGCCGTGGCGTCGTAGTGGTCGAGCCGGGTGAGGTCGGGCAGGCCGCCGGGCACTTTCGGGGACGCGGTCGCAGGCGGCGGAGAGGAGATCGCACTGGTGGGGGCGGTGCTGGGGGCCGGTGTGGCCCGGGGCGTCCCGCAGGAGGCGAGGGCGCAGGTGAGCGCGGCGAGGAACACGATGCGCGGCGGGCGTCCGGGGGCGGCCATGGGCTCCTTCCGAAGGGCGGCGGGCGGATGCGTGCCGCGGCGCGGCCGGGCGGCCCCGTGGTCAGGCAGCACGTACGTCGCCCAGCACGGAGATGTGGACGTGGTCGTAGTGGTTGGCCGTCAGGCCGCCGCGGTCCTCCATCTGCCGCCAGCCCTCGCCGGCCCTGTCGGGATTCCAGATGTGCTGGCGGTAGATGATGTACATGATGCCGAGGCGCCCGGCGTTGGCCTTGGCCCAGTTGGCGATGTCGTAGCCGAGCTGGACCTCGCGGGCGTTCGGCGCCCCTGAGCTGATCATGAAGTCGCAGGCGCGGCCGAGGGGGTGTTCGCCCCCACCGGGGATGCCGCCGTTGGCGCGGTAGCAGCCGATCCCGCGCGGGACGCCGAACAGGGTCTTGATCTGGTCGCGGACGCAGGCCGTCCGCTTGGTGATGTTGCCTTCGACCATGCCCCCGCCCGCGGGGCAGACCGATCCCGGCTTCCAGTTGCCGCCGTCGCCGAACGAGGCGCATGATGCTCCGGCATTGTTCTGACCGCCGAGGGAGAACTTGCCGCCCGCGTAGCGTTCGGCCCACGACAGCACCAGGTTCACATAGTCCGTGGAATGGTTGTAGGCGAAGATCGCCTTTCTGGTGTCACCGGGCGCGCCGCTGGCGTGCAGATAGTTCGCGGCACTGAAAATTGCGTCCGCCGGGTCGTAGCGGCTCTTTTTACCGTCGTTGTTCCCGTCGACCGCATAAGCGTTGAAGGTGCTCTGCAGGAACTGCATCGGACCGCCCGCGCCGGCGTAGTTCTCCCCCGATGAAACGCCCGGAAGTTTGGACCGCCCGTGGTCGGTCTCCACCTTTCCGATTCCGGCGAGCAGGTACCAGGGAATGCCGTACTTCGGGCCCGCGGCCTTGTACAGCTGGACGTAGTTGGCGGGAATGCTGTCCGTGGGGGCCTTGGCCGCCGCGGCGACGTTCCGCACGGCTCCGGCGTCGAGGGACCCTCCGGCCTGAGCGCGGCGGTAGACCACCGGCGCCACGGTCGGGCCGCCCGTCCGGCTCGGCTTGGGCGCCGGGCTCAGCAGGTCGGGGCCGTCGGGATTCGCCGGTCCGCAGGCGAAGGTGGCGCCGGGCGCGAGGATGTTCTGGACCGCCACGAACATCGCCGCGACCAGGAGCGCTGCGATGGCCATCGACCCGAAGCAGCCCGTCCTGAAGATCAGCTTGCCCAGGCTGAAGGTCACCATCGGGGATCATTCCCGGAACAGTTGATGATGTGGCCCTCCCAGATCGGCGGTGACGTCGCCGACCCTCCCGCCGGGGGCGGAGGGCCGAGCCGCCACCGTCGGCGTCCTCTTCGGGCGTGCCTCGCCTGCACGGACCCGCCGACCAAGACAGTGCGGTCAACGCGCGGTGATGCAAGGTGGGTCCTGCGGTCGCGCGCGGGAACGGGCGCCGGGAGACCGCAGGCCGACGGGTTGACGGGAGCGGCGGCTCGCGGACGGTCGGTCCCAGTAGATTGATCTCCGCTGGTGCGGAGCCAGCAGGCCAGAGCAGAGCCGCTCGTGACTTTCCCGGAGGTGGGCACCCGTGGTGCGGGCAACGGAGAGCGGCGGCCCGCAGCGCGGGGGGACCGGCCCCGAGGGGCTGCCGAGCGTGCCGGGCTCGGCATATCCTGTTCGGCAGACCCGACCTCAGCACGAGGGGTATGCTGCCCAGGCGGTCATACCAGCAGAACAAGGACCGGTGCCGAGAAGCACGCTCGGACTGGTCACGTACAACGGACGAGCTCCAGGGATCTGGCTCTCCTCCTGCCATGGGGGAGCCGGCGCCTCCACACTCGCCGCGCTCATCCCCAACAGTGTGAGCGCGGGACGCTACTGGCCGACGCCCGCGCCCCCGGGGCAGTCCCAGGTGCTGCTCGTCGCCCGGAGCCACGCCGCAGGGCTGTGCGCCGCCCAGGCGGCCGTGGCGCAGTGGGCGGCGGGAACCCTCCCGAGCGTCCAGCTGATCGGTCTGGCCGTGGTGGCCGACGCTCCAGGAAAGCGTCCGAAGCCGCTGGCGGACCTCATGCGTCTGATCGCCGGCGGAGTCCCGCGTCTCTGGGACCTGCCGTGGGTCGAGGCCTTCCGCCTCGGCGACCCTCCGGACAAGGTGCGGCTTCCCCCCGCCTACGCGCGTCTGGTCCGCGACGTGGGCGGTCCGGTCCCCTCCTGATCGCAACAGAGTCGCCGCCCTGCGGCGCTTGCCGATCAGTGCGGCCCCCGGACCGTCCAGTACAAGTACAGAACCGTGCTCGGAAGGAGCCCGCCGGTCCAGCGCTGACAGGCGGCGACCCCTTCCAGAATGGGGCCCATCGATCGCGCGGACGGCGGATGCGTCGCGACGCGCGCCGGTGAGCCCCGGCCAAGTCGCCGTCCGCCGACTCCGGCCGGACAGACCCTCATCGCATCATCTCGGAGGACGCGCATGCTCGACGCGACGATCACGTGGACGGCCCACCTGCTCGACCATGCGGCTGCCCTTGCCAGGGACATCCCGAACCCGGGGCAGGGCGAGGCGCCGCCGTTCGCGAACAAGATCGAGAAGCTGCTCGGCTGGGCGGCGTGGGGCGGCCTGCTCGCCTGCGTGGCGGGTTTCGTCATCATCGGCGCCCGGATGGGGATCCAGCACAAGAAGGGCGAGGGGGGCAGTCACCTCGGAAGCATGTTCATCGTGGGCTTCGGCTGCCTGCTCATCGTGAGCGCCGGATTGATCGTCAGAAACCTCGCGGCTTGAGGCCGGCGCCCCGGCACCTCCGCGCACGCGGCAGGGGCCGCAGGGGCTGGACGCCCGCGCGCCGGCGCGTGTCGGTCCTGTCCGCCGCGCTGCTGGCGCTGGGCGCCGCCCTGCTCACGATCAGCCTTCTCCCCGCTCCCGCACCGGAGATCGCCCTGGACGGGCAGCGCGGGGCGGCCTCGTTGGAACGCTCTGAACCGGCCGGTCCGCTCGCCGCGGGCCCGGCGCGGCTCGCGGTCGAGGCCCTCCCGGCCGTCCAGGGACCGGGCCGGGTGGCGACCGTCGGCTTCGCGGCGCTGGGAGCGCCCGTCGACTGGGACAAGACGGAGGACATCGAGACGATCGACACCGACCCCGGCGGCAAGCTCCAGTTCGACCCGGAGTCGGGCCGGATCAGAGTGTGCGACAGCAACGAAGACGGCCACGTCGCGCGCGGCTACGCCATCCTCGACGGGCGCGAGGTGGCCTTCGTGCACAAGGGCACGAAGGGGCATTGCGACGAGATCCAGATCCCCGACTACAAGCGCAGCACGAACTACCAGTTCAAGGTCTGCATCGCCAGGAGCAATTCAGATCCGGACGGCTACTGCAACACCAGCACCAGCACCCAGTGGCCGAAGGAAGACAAGAAGAACGACTCCTGCTGGGATCTGAAGACCGACGACGAGAAGATCGACTGCGTGGGGGGTGTGGAGGAGTTCTGCAACCAGTGGCAGCACACCAGTGGAATGTTCCCCAAGCAGTGCGAGAAGGACCATTCTGACAAGAAGCCGAACGTTCTGAAGCCTCCCATCGGCAGAAAGCCGGACGTCAACGCCAGGCCCGACGCTTCGCTGCCGCGCGGCCACGCCAAGGGCGTGGGCGAGGTCACCGAACCGATCCAACCCTTGCTCCGCTGGATGATCTGGACGGCGCTGGCGGCATGCGTCCTGGGCTTCATCCTGGTCGGAGGAAAAATGGGGGTCAAGCACAAGAGGGGCGAGTTCGGATCGCACGCCGCCGACCTGAGGTGGGTGCTGCTCGCGTGCGTTATGGCGGGCTCAGGGCTGGCCCTCGCGTTCGTCACCCTTCTGGTCGATGATTTCTGAGAAGAAGGCCCGTCGTGTTTAGGTCGAGCGACTTCGCAATCTCCGCTCCACGCCGTTCAGGGGGTTCGTAATGGACGATCTCCTCAATCAGGCGTGGGCATGGCTCGTCAGTAAACTGCTGGACTGGGCGCTGTCGAGTTTCCAGACGTTCCTCACCTGGTGGATGAGCGACGCCTACAGCGTGCAGATGACCGGCGAACAGGGCGGAGTGCTCTACGGGATCCGCGAGTACAGCAACTGGATGACCGCCGGGGGAGCGTTCGTCGGCTTCCTCGTCGCGGCCTTCCGGATCGCGGTCAAACGCAAGGGCGCGCCGTTCAGACAGGCGATGTCCCAGTTCTTCGAACTGGCCGTCATCGTCCTGACGCTGGCCACGCTGGTCAACCTGCTGAACATCGCCGGGCAGAGGTACTCGCACTGGATCGTCGCGGGCATGGGCCCGAAGAACGACGCCTGGATCGACAACTGGAAGAACGGGATCGATCTCCTCGGCGGAAACCAGGACGACACCTCGTTCATCCTCGCCTTCTTCGCCCTCGCCGCAGCGCTCTCGTCGGCGATCCAGTTCGTTCTGATGCTCTTCCGCAACGGCGCTCTCGTCGTCCTGGTGGGAATTCTCCCGACGGTCGCCGCGGCCCGGTTCACCTCGTACGGAGACGCCGCCTACAAGCGATGCCTCGGCCTGCTGGTCGCCTTCGTCGCGGTCCAGCCGGTCATCGCGACGATCGACGCGAGTGCCCTGGCCCTGATGGCGTCCAAGTACGAGGCCGACCGCCTCGCCGGCCTGGCCCTCGCCGCCGGGTCGGTGTTCGCGATGCCGACGACCATCCGCGCCGTGATGCCCGTGGCCACGGAGGGCATGGGCTTCTTCGGCATCCGCCAGGTCGGCCACTTCACCTACGGCGG
The DNA here is from genome assembly GCF_040492065.1 of Actinomadura sp. NPDC000929. NCBI lineage: Bacteria > Bacillati > Actinomycetota > Actinomycetes > Streptosporangiales > Thermomonosporaceae > Actinomadura > Actinomadura sp. NPDC000929. The sequence goes on from NZ_JBEUPA010000167.1 coordinate 16,696, forward strand.
CACCGCGGTGACCATGCGCAGGTCGGCGACGGGTCTCTTCACCGGCCTGCTGGCGAGCGGTGGCGGTGGCGGTGGCGGCGGTGGCGGGGCGGCTCCCGCGCCGCGCACCCGCACCGGCGGCGGCTGGGGCTGGGGCTGGGGTAACAGAGGCGGCGGCGCGGGCGGCGGCACGGGCGGCGGCGGAACGCCCCCCAGGCCGCCCAACGGCCCGGGCGGCGGACCA
>NZ_JBEUPA010000168.1:0-16847 GCF_040492065.1 Actinomadura sp. NPDC000929
GCAGCTCGTCGCGCCGCAGGGCCGGCGCGCCGCCGAGCAGCGCCGCGTGCAGCCCGCGCAGGGCCCCGGCGAGCGCGGGGTCCGGCACGACGGGCGCGTCGAACAGCGGCAGCCCGACCGGGCGCGCCGCGATGTCGGCGAGCACGTCCGAGATCAGCTCGGCGCCCACGTGGACGATGCGGTAGGTGAAGCCGAGCTCGTCGGCGGCGTGGCCGTCGTGCGGGTCGTCGGGGTTGAACGCGATGACCATCCCGGCCGCGCTCGTGTGGGCCCCGCCCCGGCACCGGAACGCCTGGTAGCCGTCCTCGGTGACGCCGAACGAGTACGTCTCGTGGCTGTGCCGGTGGTAGGCGTGCCGCTCGAAGTGGGCGTGCATCGCCTCCAGGGGGCGGTCGGGCGACCGCCAGTACCTGCTCCAGTCCACGCGCCCCAGTCTGGCGCACGAGCGTTCAAGACGGCGCGCCCCGGTCCGGGCCAGGCTGGACCGCATGCGTTTCGACACCAAGATCGGGATCGTGGTCCGCGACGACCTGGCCGCCTGGCAGCGGCTCAACGTCACCGCGTTCCTCGCGAGCGCCGTCGCGGGCGGCGTCCCCGGCGTCATCGGAGAGCCGTACGAGGACGCGTCCGGCAACACCTACCTGGCGATGTTCCGCCAGCCCGTCCTGGTCTACGAGGCCGGGCCCGAGGCGATCTCGACCGCCCACGCCCGCGCCCTCGCCCGCGGGATGGACGTCGCCGTCTACATCGAGGACATGTTCAAGACGGGCCACGACGAGGCGAACCGCGCGACCGTCCGCGCCGTCACGGCCGAGGAGATGCCGCTGGTCGGGTTCGCCGTCCACGGCCCGAGGAACGGCGTGGACAAGGTGCTCAAGGGGTTGCGGCTGCACCCGTGAGCCCGGCGAGGGCGGCCAGGCGCTCGCGGTGCCGGTCCGGCGACCCGAACAGCTCCCGGGACGACTGCGCCCGCTTGAAGTACAGGTGCGCGTCGTGCTCCCAGGTGAACCCGATGCCGCCGTGCAGCTGGATCGCCTCGCCCGCCGTGTGGAAGAAGGCCTCCGAGCAGTACGCCTGGGCGAGCGCGGCGGCGGCCGGCAGCTCGTCCGGGCTCTCGTCGGCGGCGGCCGCCGCGTTCAGCACCGCCGACCGCGCCGACTCCACCAGCACGAACATGTCGGCGCACCGGTGCTTGACCGCCTGGAACGACCCGATCGGCCGCCCGAACTGGTGCCGCACCTTCGCGTACTCGACCGTCATGTCCAGGGTCCGCTGCGCGCCGCCGAGCTGCTCGGCGGCCAGCGCCACGGCCGCGACGTCCAGGGCCCGCGCCAGCGCGTCCGGCCCCCCGACCCTGCGCGCCGCGACCCCGTCCAGCTCGATCCGCGCCAGCCTCCGCGTCTGGTCGAGCGTCGGGAGGGCGTGCCGGACGAGCCCCGCCGCGTCCTCGACGGCGTAGACCCCGACCCCGTCCCCGCCTCTGGCCGCCACGAGGACCAGGTCGGCGATGTGCCCGTCCAGGACGAAGTTCTTCGTCCCCCGCAGCACTCCGTCCTCGAACGTCGCCCGCACCGAGGCGGGGTCCCAGGACCCGCCGTCCTCGGCCACCGCGAGCGTCCCGATCACCGACCCGTCCGCGAGGCCGGCGAGCAGGTCGTGCCCGCCCTCCCCGGCCCCCAGCGCCGCCGCGGCCGTGATCGTCGCGAGGAAGGGGGAGCACACGACGGCCCGCCCCATCTCCTCGAACACCACGGCCAGCTCCCGCACGCCGAACCCGGCGCCGCCGTGCTCCTCGGCGATCGCGAGGCCCTGCAGCCCGAGCTGCTCGGCCATCTGCCGCCACACCTTCGGGTCGTGGCCCTCGGCCGTCTCCATCAGCCGCCGCACCTCGGCGGCGGGGGACCGGTCGGCGAAGAAGCGCCGCAGCGCGTCCCGCAGCTCCCGCTGTTCCTCGGTGACGACGAGCTTCATCGGGCGTCCTCCCACACGTGTCCCAGGCCTACCGGGTCATCGTGCCGCGCGCCCGCCGCCCGCCTCCGGCCCCTTCCCATCCACCGGGACGGTCAGGGCGCCCAGTCGTGCGGCCCGAGCACGTACCCCTTGCTCGTCGAGTGCAGGTGGTTGATCGACACGAGGTGGCCGAGCGCGGCCCACAGATCCTCCTCGGGCGCGTCCACGAGCGCCCCGATCGTCTCGAAGTCCGCCGCCCCGCGCTCCTTGTCGATCTCCGCCACCGTCTCGTACACGACCAGCTCGAAGTCCGACAGCTCCTGCACGTCCCCACGCGGAACATCTCGCTCATCCATAGACAGACCGTGCCCACTCGCGCTCGTTCTAAGTCCCGCGCGATGCGCAGCGCCGTACGCTGGGACCGTCAAGCTCGGCAACTACGATCTGTATGCGAAAGGTGGCGCTCTGCTCATAGACTCGCTCGCGAGGAAAGGAGCAGGGCATGACTGTGATGGTTCAAGAGCCTCTGTCGCACGATGACGCGGACGTCGTCCTGGAAGGTTTCCTCGCCCTCGACACCCCGGAGGGCTTCCGAGCCGAGCTGATCGACGGAGAGATCGTCGTGACCCCACCCCCCCTTGGCGACCACGAGCGATGCATCGGCAAGATCATCCGCCAGGTCATCCGCTACAGCGTCATCGAGTTCGAGTGTTCCGGCAACAAGGGCCTCGTGGTTCCTGGCGTTGAGGGCAAGCCCGATAATCGGGTGATCCCGGACATCACGTTCATATCCGTAGAGAAGGACCCCTTCCAGGGGGCTGCCTCGTGGATGCCCGTGGAGGGTGACGACGCGATCGTCATGGTGGTCGAGGTGACGTCCAGCAGGCCGAAACGGGATCGAGAGGCGAAGCGGACCGGGTACGCCCGGGCGGGAGTGCCGTTCTACCTGTTGGTAGACCGTGACGAGGACAGGGTGAGCCTGTTCAGCGGGCCGGACGGCGAGGACTACGGGCACATGGACCAGGTGCCGTTCGGCAAGCCGCTGCCGCTGCCGGAGCCGTTCGCGCTCGAGCTGGACACCTCCGAGTTCGGCTGACGCGGGTGCGGTGACCGGGACCGCCTGGCCGCGGTCACCGCGCGTCCACCCTGGCGCCGAAACCGGTCGGGGTTGGGGAATGGGGGGGTCGGGCGGGTGGTCCGGAACTAGAGTGATCACCGGATCTGGAGGCGCGAGCGAAGGCGGTACCGGAGATGTCCGACGTTCCGCAGGGCCGGCCCGGTGAGGTGGACCTGCAGACCGACCGACCGCACTCGGCACGGGTCTACGACTACATCATCGGCGGCAAGGACAACTACGCCGCCGACCGGGACACCGCGGCCGCGGTGCTGGCGAACTGGCCGGGGCTGCGCACCTCGATGATCGCCAACCGGGCCTGCATGCAGCGGATGGGCCGCCATCTCGCCGAGCTGGGCGTGCGGCAGTTCGTCGACGTCGGGACCGGCATCCCGTCCTCGCCGAACCTGCACGAGGTGGTCCAGGAGGTGGCGCCGGACGCGCGGGTCGTCTACGTCGACAACGACCCGATCGTCCTCGCCCACGCGCGTGCGCTGCTGGCCAGCACGCCGGAGGGCCGCACCGCCTACATCGAGGCCGACATGCGGTCCCCCGAGAAGCTCCACGCCGATCCCGTGCTGCGCGACGTCCTCGACCTGTCCCGGCCGGTCGCGCTGACCGTGATCGCGATGCTCCAGTTCGTCGAGGACGCCCAGGGCCTGATGGAGGCGCTCGTCGCTCCGCTCGTTCCCGGCAGCCACGTCGCCGTCACCATCCCCACCGGCGACCTCGCGCCCGAGTCGCGGCGGCTCGCCGATGACTACACCAGCAGCGGCATCCCCATGTACCTGCGGGACCACGCCGAGGTGGAGCGCCTCTTCACCGGGCTGGAGCTCCTCGACCCCGGCGTCGTCCCGATGCCGCGCTGGCGCCCCGCGCCCGGCGCGCCGGTCCTCCCCGACACCGCCACGAACATGTACGCCGCCGTCGCGAGGAAGCCCTAGCAGGCCGCCACGGGGCCGGGCGCCCGTCGCGCCTTTCGCGGCGGCGCCGCGTGCGGCAGATCATGCCGGCTGGACGTCGTCCTGCAATTGCAGCACCGCCTGGACCAGGGGCGCGAGCGCCGGCTCGGTGGCCGCCTGGTCGAGGGCCTCGCGCAGCGCCGTGTTGTGGGTGGGGCGGGCCTCCTCCAGGAGGCGAAGGCCGGCGTCGGTGACGTCGGTGTAGATGCCGCGGCGGTCGGTGGGGCACAGGTAGCGGGAGAGCAGCCCGCGGTCCTCCAGCCGGGTCACCAGCCGCGTGGTGGCGCTCTGGCTGAGGACGACCGAGTCGGCGACCTGCCGCATCTGCAGGTGTCCGCCCTCGCCGTCGTGCTGGCGGCTCAGGACGTCCAGCAGCGAGTACTCGCGTGCGCTCAACCGGTGTTCGGCCTGGAGGGCGCGCTCGACTCTGCTCTCGATGCGCCCGTGCAGCAGCGAGAGCGCCGACCAGCCGTGCGCCAGTGCGGTCATCGCCGGGTCGGTGGCGGTCATGGGCAGCTCCCTCGGTCGGGTCGTGCGAGCGGACGCGCCGGCAGACCGGCCGCCGTGTCACGGACCTCACTATACCCGCGCTTGCAATTAGCCCGCGTCTGCAATTATTGTCGACTCTCATAGAACGCCTGTGCAACCTTGCCTGGAACGTCGAGAGGACCGCCCACCATGCCGCTCGCACTGCTGGCCCTGGCCATCGGGGCCTTCGGAATCGGCACCACGGAGTTCGTGATCATGGGGCTGCTGCCCCAGGTCGGCGCGGACCTCGGCGTGTCCGTGCCGACGGCCGGGTTCCTGGTCACCGGCTACGCCCTCGGCGTCATGATCGGCGCACCGGTCATGACCGTCCTCGGCACCAAGATCTCTCGTAAGACGATGCTCATGCTGCTCATGGGCCTGTTCATCGTCGGCAACCTCATCTCCGCCGTCGCCCCGGTCTTCGCCGTCATGCTGGCCGGCCTGGTGGTGGCGTCGCTGGCCCACGGCGCCTTCTTCGGCATCGGCTCCGTCGTGGCCGCCGAACTCGTCGCGCCGGAGAAGAAGGCCGGCGCCATCTCCATGATGTTCACCGGCCTGACCGTGGCCAACGTCGTCGGCGTGCCCCTCGGCACGTTCGTGGGCCAGACCGCCGGCTGGCGCGTGACCTTCCTGATCGTCGCCGCCCTCGGCGTGCTCGGCCTGGCCGGCGTCGCCAGGCTGGTACCGGACGTGCCCAGGCCGGAAGGGGTGCGGCTGCGGCACGAGGTGGCCGCCTTCAGGAGCACCCAGGTCGTCCTGGCCATGGCCATGACGGTCCTCGGCTTCGGAGGGGTGTTCGCCGCGATCACCTACATCGCGCCGATGATGACCGAGGTCGGCGGCTTCGCGGAGTCCTCCGTCACCTGGCTGCTGGTGGTCTTCGGCCTGGGCATGGTGGCCGGGAACCTCATCGGCGGCCGTTTCGCGGACCGCAGGCTCATGCCGATGCTCTTCACCGCTCTCGGCGGCCTCGCGCTGGTCCTGCTGCTGTTCACCTTCCTGGCCTCCGGCAAGGCCGCGTCCGTCGTGGCCGTCTTCCTCATCGGCCTTCTGGGCTTCGCCACCGTCCCGCCGCTGCAGAAGCGCGTCCTGGACCACGCCCACGGCGCGCCGACGCTCGCCTCCGCGGTGAACATCGGCGCCTTCAACCTGGGCAACGCCCTGTCCGCCTGGCTCGGCGGCCTGGTGATCTCCGCGGGCCTCGGCTACACGGCTCCGAACGCCGTCGGGGCCGTCCTGGCCGCCTCCGCTCTGGTGCTGGCCGTCGTGTCACACCGGCTCGAACTGAGCCAAGCCCGCACCACTGCGGCCTCTGCCCCGGTGACCCGCGGGTCCGCCGTGGCCTCCGACCACGGCGCCACTCGCGTCGAGACGGAACCTGCCCGCTCCTGACCCCGTACCCCGCTCGCCGCGACCGGGCGCAGGCGACGGCTTCATCCCGTGGACGAAGCCGTCGCCTGACCTCCCCGCAGGGCCGCCGACACCAGGCGGCGGATCGCGGGAAGATCCACGGCTTCGGGCAGGACCTGCTCGCCGGGGTCGTCCCGGCTCGGGTCGTCGACGTTGAGGAGCGTGCGGAACAGGCGCGGCAGCACCGTCCGGGCGAGCAGGTCCCGGGCGAGGGCCGCGGCGTCCTGGACGTCGTGCTCGGCCAGGTAGCCGGTGAGCCGCTCCTCGGTGCTGGCGAAGATGGCGTCGAAGTAGGCGCTGGAGCTGCCGGGCAGGCGCTCGGCTTCGGCGATGGAGAGCCGGCAGGTCCGCACCTGGGGTTCCCAGACCATCAGCTGCAGGAAGCGCCCGCAGAACAGCGCCACCGCCTCGGCGGGGTCCTCGGCGTAGGCGTCCGGGGTCTTCAGCCTGCCCAGATAGAGCTCGCGGACCCAGTCCATGACGGCGAGGAACAGCTTGTCCTTGCTCTCGAAATGCGCGTACAGCGACCGCTTCGACGTCCCGGCGCGCGTCGCGACGGTGTCCATCGACGCCCGTTCGTAGCCGGTCTCCAGGAACACGTCCTTGGCCACCAGCAGGATGTGGCGCCGCAGCTCCTCACCGCGCCGCTGCCGGCCCCGCGGCGCGGATGCGCCTGCTGCACTCATCGGGTTGCGTCCTCAAAAATAAACGGTACGGTTGAGTTTACTTATTTCCATGGCGGGCCGTTGGAGGGAAGCCATGATCGTCATTACCGCTCCCACCGGGAACATCGGGCACCAGATCGTCGACCACGTCCTCGCGGCCGGCGAGCCGCTCCGCGTCATCGCGCGCGATCCGGCCAAGCTGCCGGCCGGCGTGCGGGAACGTGTCGATGTCGTCCAAGGGTCGCACGGCGACGCGCGGGTGGTCGCCCGAGCCTTCGAGGGGGCCGACGCCGTCTTCTGGCTGCTGCCCTCGGATCCCCGCGCCGCCGACGTGAAGGAGTCGTTCCTGGGCTTCACGAGGCCGGCGGCGGACGCGATGCGCGACCTCGGGGTCAAGCGCGTCGTGGACGTCAGCGCCCTCGGCCGCGGGACCCCCCAGGCGGCCAGGGCCGGGCACGTGACCGCGTCGCTGGCCATGGACGAGCTGATCGCCGGCACCGGGGTCGCCTTCCGCGCGCTGGCCGCGTCCGGGTTCATGGACAACGTGCTCCGGCAGGTCGAGACGATCAGGGAGCAGGGCCTGTTCTTCGACGTGGTCTCTCCCGACCGCGAGCTGCGCGTCGTCGCCACGCGGGACATCGCGGCCGTCGCCGCCCGCCTGCTGCTCGACACCTCCTGGACCGGCCAGGAAGAGATCCCCTTGCTGGGTCCCGAGAACCTGTCCTACAACGCCATGGCCGCCGTCATCTCCGAGGTTCTCGGGACCTCCGTCCAGTACAGGCAGGTCTCCCCCCAGACCCTCGCGGACCGGCTCACCGCCCGAGGCATGTCCGGCGCCATGGTGCGGAGCATGCTGGACATGCTGGCGGCCAAGGAGGACGGCCTGGACGACGCGATCGCCCGCACGCCCCGGCACGCGATCGACACCCCGACCACCTTCCGGCAGTGGTGCGAGGAGGTCCTCAGGCCCGCGGTGCGCGCCTGAAGGGGTCGTCAGCCGTAGCGCTTCATCTCGTGGAAGAAGCCGGGGACGGTGTTCAGCCCGCCCGACGACGCGACCTGGTCGTAGACGTACTTCGCCACGGCCAGGTCCAGGACGCCGAGGCCGAACGGTGAGAACACCACCGGCTTGTCGGCGGGCGGGGTCGTCGCGCCCGTGAGGACGTCGTACAGGGTCCCGGCGACGAAGTCGCGGTGGCCGACCCGCTGCTCGGCCAGGTGCGGGGACGTGTTCGCCTTCATGCAGTGCTCGACGTCGTCCACGACGTTGTACGACGACAGGATGATCTCGGGGGAGAGGTCGCGCAGCGACACGTGCAGGACGAGGGGGTGGTGCGCGAACCAGCCCGGTTCGGTGACGTGCGGCTCGCCCGCGACGGTCGCGAAGACGACCAGGTCGGACGAGCGGATCAGCGACTCGGCCGAGTCGTGGATCGTGATCTCGCCCTTCTCGGTGCGCTCCAGGTACCCCTGGAACCCCTCGGCGTGCTCGCGCGACAGGTCGTGGACGCCGAGCTCGTCGAAGGCGAAGCCGTTTCCCGCCAGATAGGTGTGGATGTAGCGGGCGATGAGGCCGGCGCCGACGAAGCCGACCCGGCGGGGACGCGGGCCGCGGCGGTCGGCGAGGGCCGCGGCGGCCAGCGCGGCGGACGCGGCGGTGCGGGCGGCGGAGATGATGGAGCTCTCCAGGCACGCGAACGGGTAGCCCGTCTCGGCGTCGTTGAGGATCAGCACCGCCGACGCGCGGGGGATGCCGTTCGCGACGTTGCCGGGGAAGCTGGAGATCCACTTGATGCCGTGCACGCCGACCTCGCCCTTGACCGAGGCGGGCAGGGCGATGATCCGGTCGGACGGACGGTCGGGGAAGCGCAGGAAGTAGGAGTCCGGGTTGACCGTCAGGCCCTCGCCGTGCAGCCGGTAGGCCGCCTCGACCATCCGGGTGACCTCCGCCTCGCGCCCGGCGACCGCCTCGTGGACCTGGGCGCCGGAGACCACGGCGAACGTTGGGGCCTGCGTCATGTGGGGAACTCCGTATTCCTGTAGATGATCAGTCGGCGAGGATAGCGGCCGGGTCGCCGAAGTGTTCGCGCAGCCAGTTCTCCTCGTAGATGGAATCGAGGTAGCGTTCGCCGAGGTCGGGGGCGATGGCCACGGCCACGGGGTCCTCGCCGGGGTACTTGGCCTCCAGCCAGCGGGAGGCGCCCGACACGACGGTGCCGGTGGAGCCGCCGAACAGGAACCCCCGCGCGGCCAGCGCGTGGACGGTCCGGATCGTGTCGGTCTCGGGGACGTGCACGACGTCGTCGACGAACGACTCGTCCACGAGGTCCGGCCTGCTGCTGGTGCCGAGGCCCGGCACCATCCGGCGCTCGGGGATGCCGCCGAAGGTGACGGAGCCGACCGCGTCCACCGCCACGACGGTGACCGGTCGGCGGTGCTCGCGGAAGTAGCGGGCGCAGCCCATCAGCGTGCCGGTCGTCCCGGCGCCGACGAACAGGACCTCCAGGTCGGGGAACTCGCGGTCGATCGCCGGGGCGGTCCCGCGGTAGTGCGCCAGCCAGTTGTTGCGGTTGGCGTACTGGTTCAGCCACACGTAGCCGTCCCCGGACGCGCACAGGTTCCGGACGTAGTCGATGCGCCCGCCGAGGTAGCCGCCGTTGGCGTCCCGGTCGGACACCACGCGCACCTCCGCGCCGAGGGCCCGCATGACCCGCATCGAGGCCGGGTTGCAGCGCGGGTCGGTGACGCACACGAACCGCAGGCCGCGGCTCGCGGCGATCAGGCTGAGCGCGATCCCGAGGTTGCCCGACGACGACTCCACGATGATCGAGTCGGGGGTGAGCGCGCCGTCGCGCTCGGCCGCCTCGACCATCGCCGCGGCCGCCTTCAGTTTCACCGAACCGGCGAAATTGAAGCCCTCGCATTTGAGGTAGAGCGGGCGTTCGATGACATGCCGAAGATCGACGTAAAGGTCGTCGACGTTGAATTCCTGCGGCGAGGTTATTATCGGCACGCTGCCATCCTGAAATGAAGAAGCAATTCCCTCGTCTTCCCCCGAAGTTCGCCGCGGGCTTCACGCCAGAGCCATGGCGAGGCATCACGGTACCTTCGGGCATCTTGCCGCCGCAACCCCCTGATTACCCGCCGGTAGGGCAGAATGCGTGGTACTTCTGCCGGGCCGGACTTAGGCTATGGCGGCCGCTTGTTTTTCTGTTACAGCGGAGAAGTTCTACAACACGGAGAGTAAAGATGAGTGCTCGCGGACCCGCCGTGGACCGGCTGCTCCCCCTGGCCGGGCTGCCCGCGCTGGACGTGTCCGCGGGGCAGGCCGAGCGCGCCCGCGAGCTGGCCGCGCGGCTCGGGATGAGCCGCGAGTGGGACGGCGACCTCTCCGCCCCGGTCATCGCGCGGGTGGAGCGGATCGCCGCCGAGCGCGACCGCCCCGCCGTCGCCGACGAGCACCGGACGCTCTCCTACGCCGAGCTGGTCGCCGAGGCGCGCCGGCTCGCCGCGCTGCTGGAGGACGAGGGGGTCCGCCCCGGCGAGGTCGTCGGCGTGGGCGGCGGCCGCTGCGCGGGCGTCATCGCCGCGTTCCTCGCGATCGAGCTGGTCGGCGCCCTGTACGTCCCGGCCGACGAGACCTGGCCCGCCGCCCGCGTCCGCGACGTCCTCGACCAGGCGGGCGCGGCGGTGCTGATCACGGTCGACCCGGGGGACCGGGTGGCGCCGGCGCTGCTGGAGGGGGCGGCGGAGGCGGGGTGCCGGGTCGTCGCCGCCTCCCGGGCGGACGGCCTGGCCCCGTGGACGGGGGAGCCGCGCCTGAGTGCGCCCGACCAGCCCCGGTACGTGCTGTTCACCTCGGGTTCGACGGGCCGTCCCAAGGGCGCGGTCGTCGAGCACCAGGGCATGCTCAACCACCTCTGGGCGAAGATCGTCGACCTGGAGCTGACCGGCGACGACGTGGTCGCGTTCACCGCCCCGCTGGGGTTCGACATCTCGATCTGGCAGATGCTCTGCCCGCTGCTGCTGGGCGGCCGGGTGGACGTGGTCGGCGACGAGGTGGGGCACGACCCGGTCGCGTTCGCCCGCGCGGTGGACGCGCAGGGCGTCACGGTCGTCGAGCTCGTCCCGACCATGGTCAGGCACCTGCTGGACGACCTGCCGCCGGACGCCTCCGCGGCCGGGGGCGGCGGGGCCCCCCCCCTGGCGGGCCTGCGCTGGATGATCGCCACCGGCGAGGAGCTGCCCGCCGAGCTGGCCCGCCGGTGGCTGGAGGCGGTGCCGCACGCCCGGCTGCTGAACGCCTACGGCCCGACCGAGTGCTCCGACGACGTCACCCACCACACCGTGACGGCCGGTGACCTGGGCCTTCTCCGCCTCCCCATCGGCACGCCGGTCATCAACGCGCGCCTGTACGTGCTGCGGCCGGAGGACGACGGCGCCTGGTCGGCGTGTGACGTCGGCGAGACCGGGGAGCTGTTCGTCGGCGGCGTGGTGGTCGGCCGCGGCTATCTCGGCGACGCCGATCGCACGCGCGAGGCGTTCTACCGGGACCCCTTCGGCGCGTCCCCGACCGGGCGCCTCTACCGGACGGGCGACGCGGTGCGGCTGCTGCCGCCCGGCGCGGGCGGGGAGGACCGCCCCACCCTGCAGTACCTGGGGCGCGTCGACCGCCAGGTCAAGATCGCCGGGGTGCGGATGGAGCTGGGCGAGATCGAGGCGGTGCTGCAGCGCCACCCGGGGGTGCGGGCCGCCGCGGTGGTGGTGCACGAGTACCCGGGCAGGTAGCGGGCCCGCCGTTCACCGAGCGTGACCGGGCTGGCCGGATTCGGTTGTCAACCTTTGTCACCCGGCGAGCGTCCGGCCGGTCCGGAACGGACCCGTCGGCCGATGATTTTGTCACTCCTGTTAGCAATGGGGCGAGGCAACTTCTGCTTTTGAGGGGATTGCGAGGCATGTGACCGGCTGGTTGACTGTGACCCCGCTACTCCTGAGTAGATCGTGGGACGAGGGCGGAAGACGGGCGAGGGCGGAAAGCGGCGGCGCTCCGTATTGACCGGAACACAGGGCGTTGACTCCGGGATCGCGCGGGCGATGTGCGTCCCCGGAGGGAACTCGGGGTGAAAGGGGACGGGGAAACCCGATCATTTCTGTGGTCATTCTCTTTGGATTTCTGCCCGCCGGCGTCCTGCCGGACCCGAAACCGGGCGTGAAGCAAACCCCCTGCGACCGGGAAAGCACCACTTGATGTCCACCGAGTACGTTCCCCTTTCGGCCGCCCAGCGGAGCGTCTGGTACGCGCAGCAGCTGGCGCCGCGGACGCCGATCCACATCGCGCAGTACATCGAGATCGAAGGCCCGATCGACCACGGGCTGTTCGACCGGGTGGCGCGCATCGCGGCCCACGAGGCGCTGGCGATGAACATCCGGATCGCCGAGCGGGACGGCCTGCCGCACCAGGTGCTCGACCCGGACGCGACCGCCACGATCCCGCTCGTGGACCTGTCGGGTGAGCCCGACCCGGACGCCGCCGCGCGGGCGTGGACGCGGGAGGCGATGGCCGAGCCGCTGCCGCTGGACGCCGAGCGCCTGTACTCCACCGCCCTGCTGCGGCTGGCCCCCGGCCTGCACCGCTGGTTCATCCGCGCCCACCACATCATCCAGGACGGCTACTGCGGCCCGCTGATCGCCCACCGCGCCGCGGAGATCTACACGTCGCTGGCGGCGGGGGGCGAGTACGTCCCCGCGGAGGCGGGCGACTACCGCAGGGTCCTCGTCGAGGAGGAGGCCTACCGGGCGTCGGAGAGGTTCGAGCGGGACCGCGCTTACTGGACCGAGCGGTTCGCCGACCGGCCCGTCGCGGCGTCGCTGTCGGAGGAGATGGCCGAGCCGACCGCCGACTACCTGAGCCTGATCTCCGTCGTCCCGCCGGAGCGGACCGCCGAGCTGGCGGCCGGCGCGCGCCGGCTCCGCACCGCGACGCCGGGCCTGGCGATCGCGGCGACGGCCGCGTACGTGGCGCGGATGGCCGGCACCGAGGACGTCGTCCTCGGGCTCGCCGTCACCGGCCGCACCACGCAGATCGCGCTGGAAACCCCGGCGCTGCTGGCGACGGTGCTGCCGCTCCGCGTGTCGGTCCGGCCCGACATGACGGTGGAGGAGCTGGTCCGCTCGGCGACGCGGGCGAGCGCCCGGGCGCTGCGCCACCAGCACTACCGGCGCGAGGACCTGCTGCGGGACCTGAAGCTGCTCGGCGAGCGCCGCCGCCTCTACGGGCCGGTCATCAACATCATGGCGTTCGACTACCGGCTGGACTTCGCGGGCCTCCCGGCGCGCATGCACGCGATCACCACGGGGCCGGTCGACGACCTGTCGATCAACATCTACGACAACTTCGACGGGGCGGGCCTGCGCGTCGACTTCGAGGCGCACCCGGACCTGTACACCGAGGACCAGGTCGCCCGGCACCTGGACCGGTACATCCGGTTCCTGGGCGCGCTCGCCGACGTCGACCCGGCCACGCCGCTGCGCGAGATCGGCCTGCTCGACGACGCGGAGCGGGCCCTCGTGCTGGAGGAGTGGAACGACACGGCGGTCCCCGCCCCGCCCGCCGTCGTCCCCGAGCTGTTCGAGGCGCAGGCCGCGCGCACTCCGGACGCCCCGGCCGTCACCCGCGGCGGCACGACCCTCACCTACCGGGAGCTGAACGAGCGCGCCAACCGCCTCGCCCGCCACCTGATCGCGCGCGGGGTCGGCGCGGAGGACTTCGTCGCCCTGGCGCTGCCGCGCGACGAGAACCTGGTCGTCGCGGCGCTGGCCGTGCTGAAGGCGGGCGCCGCCTACCAGCCGGTCGACCTGGCCTACCCCGCCGACCGCGTCGCCTACATGCTGGAGGACGCCGCCCCCGCCTGCGTCATCACCACGCGGGACGCGGACCTGCCGCCCGGCGCCGCCCGCGTCGAGCTCGACGCGCTCGAGCTGGACGGGCTCCGCGGCGACGACGTCGCCGACGCCGACCGCGTCCGGCCGCTGCGGCCCGGGAACCCGGCGTACGTCATCTACACCTCCGGGTCGACGGGGCGCCCGAAAGGCGTCGTCATCTCCCACGCCAACGTCGTGGACCTGTGCGTCAAGTCGATGGCGAGCTACGGGCCCGCCTCGACGGTGGCGCGCGTGCTGTTCTCCACGTCGCTGAACTTCGACGTGTCGGTGTTCGAGTGGCTGCTGCCGCTCACCGTCGGCGGCGAGATCGAGGTCATGCGGGACCTGCTGGAGGTCGCCGAGCGCGGCGGCTGGTCCGGGACGCTGGTCAGCGGCGTGCCGTCGGCCGTGTCGGCGCTGCTGGCACGCGGCGGCCTGCGGCTGGAGGCGGGGGACGTGGCGCTCGGCGGCGAGGCGCTCCCGCCGCAGCTCCTGCGGGACGTCCGGGCCCTGCTGCCGAAGGCCCGCATCTCCAACATCTACGGCCCCACCGAGGCGACGGTCTTCTCCACGTGGTGGGTCGACGACGGCAACCCCGACGCGGTGGCGCCGATCGGCGGCCCGATGGCCAACACCCGCGCCTACGTGCTGGACGACCGGCTCGGCCCGGTCCCGGTCGGCGTTCCCGGCGAGCTGTACCTGGCGGGCGAGGGGCTGGCGCGCGGATACCTGCGCCGCCCCGGCCTGACCGCGGACCGGTTCGTCGCGTGCCCGTTCGGCGGGCCGGGGGAGCGGATGTACCGGACGGGCGATCTCGTCCGCTGGAACGACGCCGGCCACATCGAGTACCTCGGCCGCCTCGACCACCAGGTGAAGGTCCGCGGGTTCCGTATCGAGCCGGGCGAGATCGAGGCGGCGCTGTCCGCGCATCCGGCGGTGACGCAGAGCGTCGTGGTCGCGCGCCGCGACGCGGTCGGCGACACCGTCCTCGCCGGGTACGTCGTCGGCTCCGCGAGCCCGGCCGAGCTGCGGGCGTTCGTCGCCAGGACGCTGCCGGACTACATGGTGCCGTCCGCCGTCGTCGTGCTGGAGGAGATGCCGCTCACCCCGAACGGCAAGCTCGACCGCGCGGCGCTCCCCGAACCGGACTTCGCCGCGTCCCTCACCTCCCGCGGCCCCCGCGACGCCCGCGAGGAGATCCTCTGCGGGATCTTCGCCGGCGTCCTCGGCCTGGAGCGCGTCGGCGTCGACGACGGGTTCTTCGACCACGGCGGCGACTCCCTCAAGGCGACCCGCGTCGTGGCCCGCGCCCGCGCCGCACTGGACGTGGAACTGCCCGTGCGGGCCCTGTTCGAGACCCCGACGGTGGCGGGGCTCGCCGAGTACATCGCCTCCGCCGGGAGCGCCGAGCGCCCCGCGCTGCGGGCGGTGGAGGAGCGTCCCGTCCCGCTGCCGGTGTCCTACGCGCAGGAGCGCCTCTGGTTCCTGAACCGGCTCGAAGGGCCCACCGCCACCTACAACCTGCCGATCCCGCTGCGCCTCACCGGCGCGGTCGATCCCGCGGCGATGCGGGAGGCGCTGCGCGACGTCGTCGCCCGCCACGAGCCGCTGCGGACGCTGTTCGCCGACCCCGAAGGCGAGCCGCACCAGGTGGTCCTCGCGCCGGAGGAGGCCGATCCGCGCCTGACGGTCACCGAGCCGGCGGACCTGCGCGCCGCCCTGTTCGCCGACGCCACCCGCGGCTTCGACCTGGCGAGCGAGCCGCCGCTGCGCGCCCACCTGTACCGGCTCGGCGAGGACGAGCACCTGCTCCTCATCGTCCTGCACCACATCGCCGGCGACGGCTGGTCGCTGGCGCCGCTCGCCCGCGACGTCATCGCCGCCTACCTGGCCCGCCGCGACGGCGGCGCCCCCGGGTGGGCGCCGCTGCCCGTCCAGTACGCCGACTACGCGCTCTGGCAGCGCGCGCTGCTCGGCGACGAGGGGGACCCGGCGAGCCTCGCCGCCCGCCAGATCGCCTACTGGAAGGAGGCCCTCGCCGGGCTGCCCGACCAGATCAGGCTGCCGCACGACCGGCCCCGCCCGGACCGCGCCTCCTACCGGGGCGGGCAGGTCGCCTTCGAGGTCCCGGCGGAGCTGGCGGACGGGCTGCGCGCCCTCGCCCGCGACCACCAGGTCAGCGTGTTCATGGTGCTGCAGGCCGCGCTCGCCGCGCTGCTCACCCGGCTCGGCGCCGGGACGGACGTGCCGATCGGCTCGCCCGTCGCGGGCCGCACGGACGAGGCGCTGGACGACCTCGTCGGCGTCTTCGTCAACACCCTGGTGCTGCGGACCGACACCTCCGGCGACCCGTCGATGGCCGAGCTGCTCGCCCGCGTCCGGGAGACCGACCTCGCCGCCTACGCCCACCAGGACGTCCCCTTCGAGCGGCTCGTCGAGGTGCTCAACCCGGCGCGGTCGCTGGCGCGGCACCCGCTGTTCCAGGTCATGCTGACCCTGCAGAACAACCCCGAGGCGTCGGTCGAGCTGCCGGGCCTGAACGTCGCCGTCGAGCCGGTGGACCCCGGGGTCGCGAAGTTCGACCTGGAGTTCCTCCTGGAGGACGCCCGCGACGGCGCGGGCGGGTACGCGGGGACCCTCGAGTACGCCCTCGACCTGTTCGACCGCGCGACGGCCGAGCGGCTCGCCGGCTGGTACCGGCGGACCCTGGAGGCGGCCGTCGCCTCCGGCGGCGCCGTCACCGTCGGCGCGCTCGACCTGCCCGGCGCCCCGCACGACCTCCCGCGGCTCCCGGAGGCGGCGGCGGGGCCGGGCGAGAAGCGCCTCGTCGCCTACGTCGTCGCCGCGCCCGGCCAGACCCTCGACCCCGAGGAGTTGCGCGCCCACATCCGCGAGAGCCTGCCGGAGTCGATGGTCCCCGCCGCCGTCGTCGTCCTGGACGAGATGCCGCTCACCCCGAACGGCAAGGTCGACACCGGGGCGCTGCCGAAGCCGGAGCTGGCGATCACCCCGGCGACCGCGTACCGCGCCCCGTCGGGTGAGGCGGAGGAGGCCGTCGCCGCCGTCTTCGCCGACCTGCTCGGCGTGGACCGGGTCGGCGCCGACGACGACTTCTTCGCGCTCGGCGGCAACTCCCTCATCGCGATGCGGGTGGTCAGCCGGGTCCGCCGCGCCCTCGACGCGGAGCTGCCCGTCCGGGCGCTGTTCGAGGCGCCGACCGTCGCCGCGCTCGCCGCCCACAGGACGCCGAGCATCGGCACGAACACCGATCCGATCAGCGACAGGAAGCCCGCGTAG
>NZ_JBEUPA010000169.1:0-16795 GCF_040492065.1 Actinomadura sp. NPDC000929
AACACCCGGTCCCATCCCGAACCCGGAAGTTAAGCCCTTCAGCGCCGATGGTACTGCATGGGAGACCGTGTGGGAGAGTAGGACGCCGCCGGACATGAATTGGTCGAGGGTCGCCCTGGAATTTCCGGGGCGGCCCTCGACGCATGTCGTGGGTCGGCCGAAGTAGGCTGAAGACTCCACCGAACCACCAAGAACAGTGACGGACGTGATGAGCGCGGAAGAGGACGGCCGAAGCGACGACAGCCGCGACCGGCGAGGCGGCAACGGGCGGCGTGACACGCCGGCCCGTCGTGGGGGCGATGCCCGCGGCGGTCAGGGAGGGCCCGGGGCTCGCAAGAGCACCGGCCCCCGCAGCGGGGGGTTCCGCGCCGGAGGCTCCCAGGGCGGACGTGGTCGCCCTGGTGACAGGCAAGAACGGGACGCGCGCGGTAAGCGCGACGACCGCAAGCCGGGCCGTCCGTTCAAGCGCTCCGACGACAGCCGCGATGAGCGGCGTCCCGAGTCCCGCGAGGGCCGCCCAGAGGGCCGTTTCAGCGGCCAGGGCGGTCAGGGCGGCGAGCGTAAGGACAGCCGCTCCTCCGGCCCGCGCGGCGAGGCCAAGGACGACCGGTTCTCTGGTCAGCGCGGTGAGCGCAAGGAGGGCCGTTTCTCCGGTCAGGGTGGCGAGCGCCGAGACAATCGCTTCTCTGGCCCGCGCGGTGAGCGTCGGGACAACCGTTTCTCTGGTCCTCGTGGTGAGCGCCGGGAAGGCGGTTTCTCCGGTCAGGGCGAGCGCCGAGAAGGCCGTTTCGGCGGTCAGGGCGGCGAGCGACGAGACAACCGCTCCTCCGGTCCTCGCGGCGAGCGCAGGGACGACCGTTTCTCCGGTCAGGGTGGCGAGCGTAAGGACAGCCGCTTCTCCGGTCCGCGCGGTGAGCGTCGAGACGACCGTTTCTCTGGTCCTCGTGGTGAGCGCCGGGAAGGCGGTTTCTCGGGGCAGAGTGAGCGCCGGGAAGGCCGTTTCTCTGGCCAGGGTGGCGAGCGTCGGGACAATCGTTTCTCCGGTCCTCGCGGCGAGCGCAGGGACGACCGCTTTTCTGGTGAGGGCGGCGAGCGTCGCGAAGGCCGTTCCTTTGACAACCGTGCGCCTCGCGCGGGTCAGGGCGGTGGCGGGCCGCGCCGGGAAGGGCGTCCCGGAGGATTCCAGGGGCGCGGCGGCCAGGGTGAGCGTCGCTCCCAGGGGCGTCCGCAGGATCGCCCGTTCAGGGGGCCCCGCGATGAGCGTGAGGAGCGTCGTCCGGGCGGGCGGCGTTTCGAAGGCAAGCGTGAAGGACGTCCAGGAGAGCGTGACAGGCCGTTCAAGGGTCGCGGTGGCCCGAGGCGTCCGCAGGACGGAGAACGCTCCTACGGGCCGCCTCGCGACCGCGGAGCCCGGCCGGCGCGGTACGAGGAGCGTGAGCGTCCCGCGCCGAAGCATGACGATCCGCTGCTGCCCGAGGACGTCACCGGCGACGAGCTGGACGTGGAGGCGCGCGAGGAGCTGCGCACGCTGCCGAAGGACCTCGCGGTGAAGGTCGCGCGGCACCTGGTGATGGCGGGCCGCCTCGCCGAGGACGAGCCCGAGCAGGCCTACCGGCACGCGAAGGCGGCGCGGCGGCTCGCGTCCCGCGTCGGCATCGTGCGGGAGGCCGCCGGGATCGCGGCCTACCACGCGGAGGAGTGGGCGGAGGCGCTCGCCGAGCTGCGGGCCGCGCGGCGGCTGGGCGCCGGCGACTCCTCCTACCTGGCCGTCATGGCCGACTGCGAGCGCGGTCTCGGGCGGCCCGAACGCGCCCTCGACGTGATCAAGTCGCCGGAGGCGGAGAAGCTCGACCCGGCGGAGCGCGTGGAGCTGCGCATCGTGGAGTCGGGCGTGCGGCGCGACATGGGCCAGCACGACGCGGCCGTCGTGACCCTGCAGATTCCGGAGCTGCGCGACCGGCGGCTGCGGCCGTGGTCGGTGCGGCTGTTCTACGCCTACGCCGACGCACTGGTCGAGGCGGGGCGCGAGGAGGAGGCGTCCGACTGGTTCGCGCGGGCCGCCGCGGCCGACCGCGACGGCGACACCGACGCGGCCGAACGGTACGCCGAGCTCGAAGGCCTCGAGATCCTCGACACCGAAGAGGAAGAGGACGCCGGCGGCGCCCTGACGGAGGCACCCGCCGAGGCGCCGGTGGAGGAAGCCGCCGAGGCGGAGGAGCCGGAGCCCGCGGAGCTGGAGGAGCCGGAGCCCGTCGAGGCGTCGGCGACCGACATCGCGTTCCGGGCCGCCGAGCCCGAGGCGCCGGACGCGCCGGACGAGGGCGCGCCCGAGGCGCCGGCGGTCTTCCTGGAGCCGAAGCAGGTCGACGAGGAGCGGCCGCAGGCGGACTGACCTCCGCTACTTGACTGGCGGGTAGGTTTCCCGGATATTCACGGGACCGCGCCGTTCGGGGGGCCGCCGGACACGTCCGGCGGAGACCGACTCTTTGGAGTTGCCATGCCCCTGGACCGACGCACGTTCCTGCGCGCCGCCGCCGTCGCGGGCGGGATGACCGCCTTCTCCGGCGCCCTGTGGCAGCGGGCCTTCGCATCGGGGCCCGCGCAGCCCGGACCGAGCCCGTACGGGCCGCTGCTGTCCGCGGACGGCAACGGAGTGCTGTTGCCGCAGGGCTTCACCAGCCGGGTCGTGGCGCGCTCGCTCCAGCGCGTCGAAGGGACGAGGTACACGTGGCATCCGGCCCCCGACGGGGGCGCGTGCTTCCGCGACGGGGACGGCTGGATCTACGTCAGCAACTCGGAGGTGCCCGCCGTCGGCGGGGTGTCGGCGATGCGGTTCGACGCCTCCGGGAAGGTCACGTCGGCGTACCGGATCCTGAACGGGACCTCGCTGAACTGCTCCGGAGGGGCGACGCCGTGGGGGACGTGGCTGTCGTGCGAGGAGCACGACCTCGGCCTCGTCCACGAGACGGACCCGCGCGGGCAGAAGGGGGCGGTGTCCCGCCCGGCGCTGGGCCGCTTCAAGCACGAGGCGGCGGCGTCCGACCCCGAGCGCAAGGTCGTCTACCTCACCGAGGACCAGTCGGACGGCTGCTTCTACCGGTTCCGGCCGCAGACCTGGGGCGACCTGTCGTCCGGCACGCTCGAAGTGCTCGTGGGCTCCGGGACGGGCCCCGTCCAGTGGGCGAAGGTGCCGAACCCGCAGGTGTGGCTCACACCGACCCGGGGCCAGGTGGACGGCGCCATGCGCTTCCACGGCGGTGAGGGCTGCTACTACACGCGCGGCGTCTGCTACTTCACCACCAAGGGCGACAACCGCGTCTGGGCGTACGACGCGGCCGCCGCGCGGCTGGACATCGCCTACGACGACGACCTCGTCACCGGCGGCGAGGCGCCCCTGCACGGGGTCGACGCGGTGACCGCCACGGCGTCCGGCGACCTCTACGTCGCCGAGGACGGCGACAACATGGAGATCAACCTCATCACCGCCGAAGGGATCGTGACGCCGTTCCTGCGCGTGCTCGGCCACGACGAGTCGGAGATCACCGGGACGGCGTTCAGCCCCGACGGGTCGCGCCTGTACTTCTCGTCCCAGCGCGGCAAGAGCGGGTTCGTCGCGGGCACGGACGGCTACACCTTCGAGGTGACCGGCCCGTTCCGCCGCTGACGGGCCCTAGGCGTGCCGGCCGAGGGCGTGCATGATGCCGGCGACGTTGCTCTCGGCGCTGTTGAGGATCTCGTACTTGGCGGCCAGCTCCGGATCGACGTCGTCGCTCATGGACGCGTACCGGTCCCTGGTGCGGTCGACGACCATCGCGACGGCGTGGTCGAGGTCCAGGCCCTGGTCGCGGGCGTCCTTGACGGCGTCCACCCAGATCCGCAGCTCCTCCGCCGAGCGCTCCAGCGTCTCCTCGACCTCCCGCACGGGCCCGTAGTGCGCGAACAGCAGCCGCTCAGGGCCCAGCGACCGGAACCGGCTGATCGACTCCAGCGCCGTGTCGAGGTCGAAGTCCGGGGGCGGCGTGGCGGGCCGCACGTCCGCCGTCTCCGGGATGTAGATCCCGGCGGCGTCGCCCACGTAGAGGTCGCCCGTCCGCGAGTCGACCAGCCCCACGTGGTGCTTGGCGTGGCCGGGGGAGTAGTGCGACTCCAGCCGCCGCCCGCCGCCGAGGTCGACCGCGCCGGTGTCCTCGACGGCGCGGATCCGCGCCGCGTCCGTGGGCTTCAGCTCGCCGAACAGGGTGTCGAGGCCGTCCCCGTAGACCATGCGGGCGCTGCGCATGAGGCGGGACGGGTCCGCCAGGTGCCGGGCGCCCTTCTCGTGGACGACGACCTCCGCGCGCGGGTACATGCCGGCGATGTCGCCGACGCCGCCCGCGTGGTCGAGGTGGATGTGCGTCACGACCACGCTCGCCAGGTCGTCCGGACCCACGCCCAGCTCGCTCAGCGCGGCCTGGACGACGGGCGCCGAGCCGGACGTGCCCGGCTCCACCAGGCAGGGCCGGTCGGACAGGATCAGGTACCCGGCGGTGATGCCGGTGTAGCCGGCCATCCGCGTGTCGATCTCGTAGACGTCCCCGCCGAGCGGCGTGATCGTGGTCGTGGTGTCCATCCCCCGATCATGGCTCCTGCGGGCCGTCCCGGTCGAGAAGGCGCAGGACGAGGCCGGTGCGGGGCTTGGGACCGAACGAGGTGGACTTGCGCGGCACGCGCTCGCCGCCGCCCGCGACCGCGAGCACGTCCTCGACCCTGAGGGGGTTCAGGATCACGGCCGTCCCGCCGCTGCGCCGGGCGCGGGCGATGGCCGCGGACGGGTCGTCGTGCACCACCTCGATGGCGTTCTCGTTCTCCGGGACGCCCCACACCCCGCCGATCAGCAGATGGTCGAGGACGGCGGTGTCGAGCGCGCGCCAGCGGGGGGAGTGCTCGGACGGCATGGCCTCGCGCAGGGCGTCCGGATCGGGACCGGTGAGCAGGTGCAGGGAGTCGCCGCCGCCGAGGAGGAAGGCGGGGCCCTCGGCGCGGGCGAGCGCGTCCAGAGCCGCGTCCTCGGCCGCGAAGCCGGTCACGGTGAAGACCTGGCCGGCCTTGTCCAGCGCTGCGTCCGGGCGGAGCCCGGGGAGCACGCGGTGGATGGCGCCCAGGTGCGGCGGGTAGCGCGTCGAGTCGACCAGCAGCGCCAGCCCGGAGTCCCAGGGGCCGGGGCCGTCGCCCGCCGCGTGGCGGCGCGCCTGGAGCGCGCGGTAGGTGGCGTAGCGGTGGTGGCCGTCCGCGATGAGCGCCTGCTTGCCGCGCAGGTCGGCGGCCACCCGCGCGTGCAGGTCCGGGTCGGTGACGCGCCACAGGCGGTGGGTGAGCCCGTCGTCGGCGTCGAACTCCATCAGCGGGGCACCGGCCGCGGCTCCGTCGACGACGTCGGCCGCGTCCCCGCCGCCCTCGTACACCAGGAAGATCGGCTCCAGGTTGGCGTTCGCCGCCGCCATCAGGGCGAGCCGGTCGCGGACCGGGCCGGGGAAGACGTTCTCGTGCGGCAGCACGACGCCGTCGGACTCCGCGCGGAGCCCGAGGCCGCCGATCAGCCCGCGCTGCAGGACGGTCCCGCCGCGGGCCGCCTCGTAGACGTACAGGGCCGGTTCGGGGTCGACGGCGAGCGCGCCGCGGTCCAGCCAGCGGCGCAGCCGCCGCCCGGCGGCGTCGTAGGTCTCCCCGGCGGCGCGGGGGAGGTTGAGCCTGATGATGTTGTGGCCGCCCTCCGCGAGCAGCCGCAGCGCCGCCGCCTCGTCGATCAGGTCGTAGGGCGGCATGGTCACCGACGCCGGGTCGCCGGCCACCTCGGGGACGAAGCGGACGCCGCGGAACGGGGCCAGCTCCAGGCCCGCGCCCGTGCGCGGCGCGGCCGTCCCGAAGACGCGTGCGCTGAACTCCTCCGGGTCGAGGGCGGAGGAGAGGTCGTCGTCCACGCTGGGCATGCTATTCAGCGGAGGGCGTCCGGCGCCGCGGCGGGTACGGTCGTACTGATCGATGTCCGAGGGGAGGTCCACATGAGTACTCAAGGACCCGGACGGCCGGAGGATTCCCCAGGCGCCGACCCGGGCGAGCATGCGGACTCGCCGCAGGGCGGGGTCTACGAGTGGTACACGCGGGGCCTGGAGCTGCTGCGGGCGGGCAGCGCCGCGGCGGCGTTGCAGCTGCTGGCCAGGGCGGCCGAGGCCGAGCCGCAGTCGCACAGCATCCGCGAGGCGCTCGCCCGCGCCCAGTTCGGGGCGCGGCAGTTCGGCGCGGCCGCCGAGAGCTTCCGCGGGATCGTGGAGGCGGAGCCCGCCGAGGACTACGCTCGGTTCGGGCTCGGGCTGTCGCTCAGCCGGATGGGCGACTTCGAGGCCGCCGTCGAGCATCTCGCGCTCGCCGCGGCCATGCGCCCGGAGAACGCGGACTACGCGCGGGCGTTGCGGCACGCCAGGGCCACCCTCGCGGCCCGGCGCTGACCCGCCCCTTACCCGTTGGTAACAACCCCCGTACGATCGCAGGCATGAGGAGCGCGATGAAAGGCAGCGACCGTCCCCTGAGCGAGGCGTACGACGTCGCCCTGCTCGACCTGGACGGGGTCGTCTACGTCGGCCGCCGGCCCGTCCCCGCCGCGGCGGAGTCGCTCGCCAAGGCGCGCGCGGCGGGGCAGCGGCTGGCGTTCGTGACCAACAACGCGTCGCGGACGCCGTCGGCGGTGGCGGCGCTGCTCACCGAGGTCGGCGTCCCCGCCGAGGCGTCGGACGTGGTGACCTCCGCGCAGGCCGCCGCCCGGCTGCTCGCCGAACGCCTGCCCGCCGGGTCGGAGGTGCTCGTGGTGGGCGGCATGGGGCTGCGCCACGCCCTCTACCAGCGGGGCCTGCGGCCGGTGTCGACGGCGGCCGGCCGTCCCCCCGCCGTCGTGCAGGGCTACCACCCCGACCTCGGCTACGGGCTGCTGTCCGAAGGCGCCCAGGCGGTCGCCCTGGGCGCGCTGTTCGTCGGTTCCAACGGCGACCTGACCATCCCCGGGGGCGAGGGGCCTCCCCACCCCGGCAACGGGGCCCTCCTCCGCGTGATCAGCGGTGCCACCGGCGTGGAGCCGATCGTCACCGGCAAGCCCGAGCGCCCGCTGCACCAGGAGTCGATCCTGCGCACCGGAGCCGAGCGCCCGCTGGTGGTCGGCGACCGCCTCGACACCGACATCGAAGGCGCCTACAACGGCGGCGCCGACAGCCTCCTGGTCTTCACCGGCGTCACCGGCCACCTCCAGGCGCTCACCGCCCCGCCCCACCGGCGCCCCACCTACCTAGCGCCCGACCTGTCCGGTCTCCTCGTCCCGCATCCGGAGACCGTCAGGGAGGACGGCGCGCACCGGTGCGGGGGCTGGACCGCGCGCCGCGACGGGGACGCGTTCGCCCTCAGCGGATCCGGCGACCCCTACGACGGCCTCCGCGCCCTCGCGTCCGCCGCCTGGGAGACCGAGGAGCCGCCGCCTTCGGAGGCCCTCACCGCGGCCCTGGAGACGCTCTCGCTCTGAGGACCGGGCCCCGGACCGGGGGCTGGAGGGCGGGCCGGACCCCGCTCAGAGGAGCTTGCGCAGCCGCAGGAGGTCGAAGATGCTCGCCTCGATCTTCAGGCGGCCGGCGCTCCACGCCTTGGCCGGGTTCAACTCGTCGAAGGCCATCGCGACGAGGTCGTCGCTGTCCACGGTCAGGCGCACCTGCGCGGCCCCGGGGTCCTCGTCCAGCTCGAACGGGTCGAGGCCGCCCCCGTGCAGCCGGCTGCGGAAGGCCACGCCGAGGTCCGCGACCCGGCAGCTGATCGTGCGCTCGACGACGTGCTCGGCGAGCCGGTCGGCGTCCACCTCGGCCAGGCGCGCGGCGACGCGCTCCAGCGCCGCACGGCACTCCTCCTCGTTCGCCATGGTCAGGCCGTTCCCCGTTCGTCCGGCATCGATGTCGTTCAGGGACGGTAGCGTTCATGGTGAGCCGGAGGCGACTCGTCGCGTGCGCTCCGGGAGCACTGGGAGGTAAACGTGATGTCCGACGAGGCCGCGGAGGAGCCGGAGTTCCCGGCCGCGCCGCCGCCCGACCCGACCGGCGACCCGCGCGTGGACGCCGCCGTCGCCCTCCTCGGCGAGCTCGGCGGGCGGCCCGTCGCCGCGCACGTGGAGGTCTTCGAGGACGTCCACCAGCGGCTCCAGGAGCTCCTCGCCGCCGCCGGGCAGGACGAGCGGCCCGCACCGCCCCGGCCCGCCTTCCCCGACGCCCTGCGCCCCCGTGAGTAGCCGGCGACGCCTGGACGCCGAACTGGTGCGCCGCGGGCTGGCCCGGTCGCGGGAGCAGGCCGGGCAGCTGATCGGCGACGGCCGGGTCCGCGTCGGCGGGCAGACCGCGGCGAAGGCGGCCACCCAGGTCGAGGCCGCGGCCGCGATCGTCGTGGCCGAGGACGGCGGCGGCCCGGAGTACGTCTCGCGCGGCGGGCACAAGCTCGCCGGAGCGCTGGAGGCCTTCGCGGGCCTGGACGCCCGGGGCCGGGTCTGCCTGGACGCGGGCGCCTCCACCGGCGGGTTCACCGACGTCCTGCTGCGCGCCGGCGCGCAGCACGTGTACGCGGTCGACGTCGGGTACGGGCAGATCGCCTGGTCGCTGCGGACCGACGACCGGGTCACCGTCCTGGAGCGGGTCAACATCCGCGACCTGGAGCCGGGGATGCTCGACGGCGCGCCGCCGAGCCTCGTCGTCGGCGACCTGTCGTTCATCTCGCTCAAGCTCGTCCTCGGGCCGGTCCGGCGGTGCGCGACCCCCGAGGCCGACTACGCGGTCATGGTGAAGCCGCAGTTCGAAGTGGGCAAGGACCGGGTCGGCGCGGGCGGGGTCGTCCGCGACCCGCTGCTGCGCGCCGACGCGGTGCGCGGCGTGGCGGAGCACGCGGCGACGCTCGGCCTCGGCGTCCTCGGGGTGGCCGCGAGCCCGCTGCCGGGGCCGTCCGGCAACGTGGAGTACTTCCTGTGGCTGCGCGCGGGTGCCCCGCCGCTGGAGGAGGAGGCCCTGGCGAAGGCGATCGCGGAGGGTCCGCAGTGAGCGTCGCACCGCGCGTACAGGGCGCACCGCGCGTACAGAGGGCGTCGAAACCGGGAACGTCCCGCGCGGGGGCGTTCGTCCAGCCGTCCGCACGCCGCAGCGCGTCGGGGAGTGGGGCGAGAGCATGAGCACAAGGTCGGTGCTGGTCGTGGCGCACACCGGGCGGCCCGAGGCGGTCCGCAGCGCGCAGCTGGTCATCGAGCGGCTCAGCGAGGCCGGGATCTGTGTGCGGGTCCTGGACGGCGAGGCCGACGACATCGGCTGCGCGGGCGTGGAGGTGATGCCGAGCACCGCCGCGGCCGCCGACGACGCCGAGGTCGTCATGGTCCTCGGCGGCGACGGGACGCTGCTGCGCGCCGCCGACCTCACCCGCAGCTCCGGCACGCCGCTGCTCGGGGTCAACCTCGGCCACGTCGGGTTCCTCGCCGAGGCCGAGCGCGAGGACCTCGCCGCCACCGTCGACCGGGTCGTGACCCGCCGCTACGACGTCGAGGAGCGCATGACCGTCGACGTCACCGCCCGCCGCAACGGCACCGTCCTCGGCACGACGTGGGCGCTCAACGAGGCCAGCATCGAGAAGGCCGAGCGGGAGCGGATGCTGGAGGTCGTCGCCGAGATCGACGGCCGGCCGCTGTCCAACTGGGGCTGCGACGGTGTGGTGTGCGCCACCCCGACCGGCTCCACCGCGTACGCGTTCTCCGCCGGGGGCCCGGTCGTGTGGCCGGAGGTGGAGGCGATGCTCGTCGTTCCGCTCAGCGCGCACTCGCTGTTCGCACGGCCGCTGGTGGTCTCGCCGCGCTCGTCGGTCGCGGTGGAGGTACTGCCCGACACGCCCCGCGCGGTGCTGTGGTGCGACGGGCGCCGCACGCTCGACCTCCCGCCCGGCGCGCGGGTGGAGGTCCGCCGCGGCGCCGAGCCGGTGCGGCTCGCGCGGCTGCACCTCACCCCGTTCACCGACCGGCTGGTCACCAAGTTCGGGCTGCCCGTGACGGGCTGGCGCGGGCGGGTCCGCCAACCGTCCCGGCCGTCCCCGCCGCTCGGGGACTCCCAGGTCGGGGACGCCCCGGCGGCCGGCGGCATCGCCGGCTACCCGGGCCCCGGCTTCCCGCCGCAGAGCGCGCCCCCGGGGGCGGACGGGGAGGCGGCGGACGGGCAGAGGGGATAATCTCCACAGGCGCTGATCGGGGATCTGGTTGCGGAGGGTTGTGACGCTGGTGCGTCCGATGGTCGATGAGGTGCGGATCCAGGGCCTCGGTGTGATCGACGAGGCCGTGCTCGATCTGTCGCCGGGCTTCAACGTGGTGACGGGGGAGACCGGGGCGGGCAAGACCATGGTGGTCACCAGCCTCGGGCTGATGTTCGGCGGCCGAGCCGACCCGCAGCGGGTCAGGCCCGGCGCGGGACGCGCCACGGTGGAGGGCCGGATCGTCGTCGATCCCGGCGGCCGCGTGGTCGAGCGGGTCGAGGACGCCGGCGGCGAGCTGGACGACGGCGCCCTGATCGTCACGCGCTCGGTGTCGGCGGAGGGCCGCTCCCGCGCGTTCCTCGGCGGCCGGTCCGTCCCCGTCAGCGTGCTGATCACCCTGGCGGACGACCTGGTCGCCGTGCACGGCCAGTCCGACCAGCAGCGCCTGCTGCAGTCGGCGCGGCAGCGCGGCGCGCTCGACCGGTACGCGGGCGGCGCGCTGACCAAGCCGATGCGCGCCTACACCAAGGCCTACCAGCGGCACCGCCAGGTCAGCGCGCTGCTGGAGGAGCTGACCACGCGGGCGCGCGAGCGGGCCCAGGAGGCCGAGCTGCTCCGCTTCGGCCTGGAGGAGATCGAGAAGGTCGACCCCAAGGACGGCGAGGACACCGACCTCGCCGCCGAGGAGGAGCGCCTCGGGCACGCCGACGCGCTGCGCGGCGCCGCCGACACCGCCCACGAGGCCCTGCTCGGCGACCCCGCCGCCGCGTTCGAGGCCGCGAACGTGACCGGCCTGCTCGGCCAGGCCCGCAACGCGCTGGACGCCGTCCGCGACCACGACCCCGAGCTCGCGGCGCTCGCCGACCGGCTCGCCGAGGCGGGCTACCTGGTCGCCGACGTCGGCACCGACCTGGCGTCCTACGCCGAGTCCGTGGACGCCGACCCGGCGCGGCTCGCGGCCGTCCAGGAGCGCCGCGCCGAGGTGACCGCCCTGACCCGCAAGTACGGCGGGACGGAAGGCACGGTCACCGCGGTCCTGGAGTGGGCGCGCGGGTCCGCCGCCCGCCTCGCGGAGCTGGAGGGCGACGACGACCGCATCGACGAGCTGCGCGCCGAGCACGCCGAGCTCACCGAGCGGCTCGCCGCCGAGGCCGCGGAGCTGACCGCGGTCCGGACCCGCGCCGCCGAGCGGTTCTCCGAGGCCGTCACCGAGGAGCTGACCGCGCTGGCGATGCCGCACGCCCGCGTCGTCGTCTCCGTCACCCCGACCGGCGACTACGGTCCGCACGGCGTCGACGAGGTCGAGGTCCGGCTCGCCCCGCACCCGGGGTCGCCGCCGCTGCCGCTGCACAAGGGCGCCTCGGGCGGCGAGCTGTCCCGCGTGATGCTGGCGATCGAGGTCGTGTTCGCGGGCGCCGACCCCGTCCCGACCTTCGTGTTCGACGAGGTCGACGCGGGCGTCGGCGGCAAGGCCGCGGTGGAGATCGGGCGGCGCCTGGCGCGGCTGGCCCGCAACGCCCAGGTGATAGTCGTCACGCACCTGCCGCAGGTCGCCGCGTTCGCCGACCAGCACCTGCTGGTGGAGAAGTCCGACGACGGAACCGTCACCAGCAGCGGCGTCACCGCCCTTGACCGGGAGGGCCGCGTCCGGGAGCTGTCGCGGATGCTGGCCGGCCTGGAGGACTCCGAGCTCGGCCGCGCGCACGCCGAGGAGCTGCTCGCCATGGCCGCCGAGGAGCGCTAGCGGCGGCCGGGCCCGCAGATCAGTCGACACGCCGGCGCCGCGGCGGGCCGCCCCCGCTCCGGCAAAGATTACAGAGAGTGCGCGAACGGACACGCCTGGAGTGTCGGCGTTTCCGGCGTCCGCTCCCGTGCTCTGGCAGGATGGCAGTTGATGAACGAGTCGTCACCCACCGCAGAGAGACGCGTCCGGCTGGCCCAGAGGCTGCCGCGGCGCGTTCTCACGCTGGGCCGCGGCCGCGACGACGGGCGGCCCGGGATCAGCGCCACGGTGCGGCTCGACCGCCGCACCAAGGACCTGACCAAGCGGCTGCAGCCCGGCGAGGTCGCGGTGATCGACCACGTCGACCTCGACCGCGTCAGCGCCGAGGCGCTGGTGTCGCGCGAGGTCGGAGCCGTCGTCAACGTCGCGCCCAGCATCTCGGGCCGGTACCCGAACCTCGGGCCGCAGATCCTCATCGAGGCCGGCATCCCGCTGCTCGACGACGTCGGCCCGGAGATCTTCAGCAAGCTTCAGGAGGGCGACCAGGTCCGCGTCGAGGGGCCCGCCGTCCACCGGGGCGAGGAGGTCGTCGCCAAGGGCACCGAGCAGACCGCCGAGTCCATCGAGGAGGCGCTGACCGAGGCCAAGGCCGGTCTCGCCTCCCAGCTGGAGGCGTTCGTCGCCAACACGATGGAGTACGTCAAGCGCGAGCGCGACCTGCTCATCGACGGCGTCGGCGTCCCCGAGGTGGCCACCCGGATCTCCGGCCGGCACGCCCTGATCGTCGTGCGCGGCTACCACTACCGCGAGGACATCGCGACCCTGCGCCCCTACATCCGCGAGTACCGCCCCGTGCTGATCGGGGTGGACGGCGGCGCCGACGCGCTGCTGGAGGCCGGCTACCGCCCCGACATGATCGTCGGGGACATGGACTCGGTCTCCGACGACGCGCTCACCTGCGGCGCCGAGCTCGTCGTGCACGCCTACCGGGACGGCCGCGCGCCGGGCCTGAAGCGCGTGCACGAGCTCGGCAAGGACGCCGTGGTGTTCCCCGCCGCCGCCACCAGCGAGGACATCGCGATGCTCCTCGCCGACGACAAGGGGGCCACCCTGATCGTCGCGGTGGGAACGCACGCGAACATGGAGGAGTTCTTCGACAAGGGGCGCGCCGGCATGGCCAGCACGTTCCTCACCCGGCTCCGCGTCGGCAGCAAGCTCGTCGACGCCAAGGGCGTCAGCAGGCTCTACCGCAGCCGGATCTCCACCTGGTCGCTGCTGTTCCTCGTCCTCGGCGCGTTCATCGCCATCGTCACCGCCGTCGCCATGTCCCCGGCGGGGGACGTCATCAGTCCCCTGCTCGCCGACCGCTGGCACGCCTTCCTCTTCTGGCTGACCGGACTCTTCACGTGATCGATTTCCGCTACCACCTCGTCTCCATCGTCGCGATCTTCCTCGCGCTGGCGCTCGGCATCGTGCTGGGCTCCACCACGCTGTCCAACTCGGTGAGCGACACCCTGCGCCAGCAGGCCAACTCGGCCGCCAAGACGGCCCAGCAGGCCCGGCTCGCGCAGCGCGACCTGCGGCGCCAGCTGGACGGCGAGGAGCAGTTCACCCAGGCGCTCTCGCCGCAGATCGTCGCCGAGCGGCTCAAGGGCCAGTCCGTGGTGCTGATCGAGACGCCCGGCGCCGGCAACGACAGCATCGAGCAGATCAGCCGGTTGGCGAAGGACTCCGGCGCCGCCGTCACCGGGCGCGTCACGATCCAGAAGAAGCTCCTCGACGACGACCAGCAGACCACCGTCGACGAGCTCGCCACGCAGCTCAAGGCCGACGACGTGAAGTTCCCGGAGAACGCGGGCGCCTACGGCAAGGCCGGCGCGGTCCTCGCGGGCGCGCTCGTCACCAAGGACCCCGCCAGGTCCGGCCGCGAGGACGCCGCCGGAGGCGCCGTCCTCAACGGCTTCAAGCAGGCCGGATACGTCACCACCAGCGGCAAGCCCGGACAGCACGCCACCCTCGCCGTCATGGTCGCGCCCGCCGCCCCCTACGCCTACGCCGGCGGAGGCGACGACAACAAGGCACTGATCTCGCTGGCCTCCGCACTCGACGGCGCCGGGCGCGGTACCGTCGTCGGTGGTCCGCCGACCTCCGCGCAGGAGGGCGGGCTGATCGCGGCGCTGCGCGACTCCGACGCCGCCGACTCGGTCTCCACCGTCGACGTGGTGGACACCGCGGCCGGCCAGGTCGTCACGATCCTGGCGCTGCAGAACGAGATCGGCGGCAAGTCCGGGCAGTACGGCACGGGCGCCGGCGCGAACGGCTACCTGCCCTCGCCCGCGCCCACGGCGAAGAACGGGTGACCTGATGAGACGAGGCATCGCCAGGAGCACGCGGCTGGCGACCGGCGCAGGCCTCGGCGCGGTGGCGGCCCGCGCCGCCTACACCGCGCTGACGCGGCGCCCGCCCGGCCTGAACGGGCTGCCCGGCGAGCAGGTCTGGGGCCGCACCAACCACCGCGGCGAGCCGGTCACGCTGCTGGAGGGCCCCGCGTTCGTCGCGGGCGCCGCCGCGGCCGGGCTGCTCGCCCCCGGCGCCGCCGCCCGGGTCCGCGCCGCCGCGCTGCTGGCCGGCGCCGGTTCCGGCGCCCTCGGCGGCTACGACGACCTCGCCGGGTCGGCGTCCTCCCGCGGCTTCAAGGGCCACCTGACCGCGCTCGCGCGCGGCGAGGTGACCAGCGGCGCGGTGAAGATCCTCGGCATCGGCGCGACCGGGCTGGCCGCCGCCGCCGTCGCCAGCTCGCCCGCCCCGACCCGCACCGGCCGCGCGTTCGACACCCTCGTCAACGGCGCCCTCATCGCCGGCTCCGCGAACCTGATGAACCTGTTCGACCTGCGCCCCGGGCGGGCCGTGAAGGTCGGCCTCATCGCCGGGACGCCGCTGGCGCTGACCCGCTCCGGCTCCGCCGTGGTCGCCGCGCCGCTCGGCGCCGCCGCCGCGCTGCTGCCCGAGGACCTCGGCGAGCGCGCCATGCTCGGCGACACCGGCGCCAACGCGCTCGGCGCGCTGCTCGGCCTCGCGGCGACCCGCCTCGGCCGGGGGCCGCGGCTCGCCGTCCTGGCCGGGATCGCCGGGCTGAACGCCGCCAGCGAGTTCGTCAGCTTCACCAAGGTCATCGCGGGCAACCCGGTGCTGAACCGCGTCGACATGCTCGGCCGCCGCCCGGCCGCCGTCCCCGCCCCGGCCCCCGCCGAGGCGGCGGAGCGGGAGACCGGGGAACGGGAGAGCGGGAAGCCCGACACCGAGGACGCGTACCGCCCGGCCGTCCCGCCGCAGGCCGACCCGGCGGGCGACGGCGTCGCCGACCCCGCCTAGCCCGCCGGACGCCCCCCGCAGATCTCGACGAGCGTGCCTTCGCCTACCGTGCCCCCATCCGAAGCGCCACCGCCCGACCGGCGGCGGCCGGGCATGCGCCGGCTGACCGGCGGGCTGGCCGGCGCCGCCGTCGTCATCGCGGTCATCACCGTGCTGGCGCGGCTCGCCGGGTTCGGACGCACCTACGCCTTCTCCCAGACCGTCACCACCTCGTGCCTCAGCCAGGCGTACTTCAGCGCCACGCAGCTCCCGAGCAGCATCTACGAGATCGTCGCGGGCGGCGCGCTCGCGAGCATGGTCGTGCCGGTGCTGGCCGGGCCCGCCGAGCGCGGCGACCGCGAGGAGGTCCGGCGGACCGGGTCGGCGCTGCTCACCTGGATCGTCGTGCTGATGGTGCCCCTGTCGGCGCTGATGGCGCTGTTCGCCCACCCCCTCATGGAGCTGGCGGTGGCCGAGAACCCGCAGGGATGCTCGCGCGGTGACGTCGTGCGGGTCGGCGGGGACATGCTGGCGATCCAGTCCGTGCAGATGGTGATGTACGGGATCGCGGTCGTGTTGTACGGGCTGCTGCAGTCGCACCGCCGGTTCGTCGCGCCCGCCCTCGCGCCGCTGGTGTCGAGCCTCGTGGTGATCGGCGCTTACGTGGTCTACGCGCCGCTCGGCCGGGGCTTCGAGAACGACCTGGCCGGGCTCCCGCTCGGGGCCGAGCTGACGCTGGCGATCGGCACGGCGCTCGGCGGCGTCGCGATGGCCGCCACGGCCGCGGTCGCCGCGTGGCGGCTGCGCCTGCGGCTGCGGCCCACCCTGCGCTTCCCGGACGGGGTGGCGCGGCGGGTGCGGCGGCTCGCGGCGGCCGGGATCGCGACGGTCGCGGCGCAGCAGCTGGCGACGCTGCTGATCGTCCGGCTCAGCTCGCAGGGCACCCGCGGCGCGCTCGCCAACTACCAGTACGCGTGGGCGATCTACCTGCTGCCGTGGGCCATTCTCGCGGTGCCGATCGCCACCAGCGCGTTCCCCCTGCTGTCGGCCCGGATGAGCGCCGCGGACCACGCCCGGTTCGACCAGGTCACCGCGTCCACCACCCGCGCGGTGATCCTGGTGTCGTGCCTGGGGGCCGCCGCGCTGGCCGCCGTCGCCGTCCCCGCCGCGGCGGTGTTCAACCCCGGCCACCCCGACCAGCAGGAGGTGCTGTCGCGCGCGGTGCTCGCGTTCGCGCCCGGCCTCCTCGGCTACGGGCTCGTCGCGCACCTCGGCCGCGTCCTGTACGCGTGCCACCGGGGACGGATGGGCGCGGCCGCCGTGGTCGCGGGCTGGGGCGTCGTCATGGTCGCGGAGGTCGCGCTAGCATGAGCAAGTCGAGCCGACTGGCCGTTCGGTACTTCGACGACCGCGTCCTGCTGACCGACAGCGCCGCGTGGGCGTACTTCC
>NZ_JBEUPA010000170.1:0-16741 GCF_040492065.1 Actinomadura sp. NPDC000929
GGGGCCGCCGAGGACGGGCAGGCCCCGCCGGCGGCGGGCCCGGAGCAGGCCGCGACCCGGCCGGTGCCGGTCGTCCGGACGAGCCCGCCCCCGGCGCTCTACAACCGGGTCGCCTCCCGGTCGGGCCTGCGCTGGTACTGCGTCATGCGCGGGCTGGTCGTCGCCGAGGAGTACACCTCGCGTCAGGCGCTCGACGTCCTCGGGACCGGAACCGGCCTCGCCGACCTGCTGTGCCGGCTGGTGTCGGCGGTCACCCGGGGGCGGCTGACGGCCGACCACAGCGAGGTCACCTTCGTCATCCGCAAGCCGGAGAACCGTTTCGCGCGGGTCATCTGAGCGGGGGCCGCGGGCGGCCCGGGCCGGGGCGGACGTGCGCGCGGCCAGGCCGGGGCAGTATTTTTCCTGCGAAAACCCTGCTCGCCATGGATGAGCCCGGCCGCCTCGCCGGGCGGGATCGGAGATCGCGGTGACCGCCGAAGCCGGCCTTCCCGACACGCTGCGCGACCTGCCCGCCTGGACCCCGGGCCCGGTCGAGCTCGCCGACCTCGAACTCGTCCTCGCGGGGGTGTACCGCCCGCTGACGGGCTTCCTCGGCTCGTTCGACACCGCCATGGTGATCGCCGGAGGGCGGCTCGCGGACGGCACCCCGTGGCCGGTCCCGGTCACGCTGTCGGTCCCCAAGGAGCTGACCGGCCAGGAGCGGGTCGTGCTGCAGGACCCCGAGGGCGTGCCGCTCGCCGTGCTGCGGGTCGCCGAGGCGTGGCAGGACCCGACGACCCAGGGCTGGCGGCTCGCCGGGCCGCTGGAGGCCCTCCGCGCGCCCGCGCACGGACCGTTCCACCGCCTGCGCCGGCGCCCGGACGAGCTCGACGCGTTCGAGGGCGCCGTGCTCGCGGTGGCCACCCGCGAGCCCCTGCACCGCAAGCAGCTCGGCCAGCTCCGCCAGGTCGCCGAGCGGCTCGCCGCCAAGGTCCTCGTCCTGCCGCTGCTGGGCGGCGAGCACGACGAGTCCCTCGTCCGAGCGCTGCTCGGGGTCCGCAGGGAGCTGCCGGACGGCGCCCAGATCATTCCCGTGCCGCTGCCGGCGCGCGGCGACCGGGAGCGCGACGTCCGGCTCCGCGCGCACGTCGCCGCCGCCTACGGCGCCACCCACCTGCTCGCCGAGCAGGAGCTGGAGGGCACCGCCGTCCCGCTCGTCGTCCCGGAGCCGTGGGCCTACGACGCCGACGTCGAGGTCTGGCGGCCCGTCGCGCGCATCGAGCCCGACCACGTCCAGGCGGAGCTGACCCCCGAACGGCTGGACGAGCTGCTGGACGCGGGCGAGCCCGTCCCCGACTGGTTCACCCCGCCCGCCGTGGCCGCCGAGCTGGCGCTGGCGCGCCCGCCGAAGCGCTCGCGCGGCATCACGGTGTTCTTCACCGGCCTGTCCGGCTCCGGGAAGTCCACGGTCGCGCGCGGCCTGGCCGACGCGCTGGTGGAGCGCGGCGGCCGGACGGTCACGCTGCTGGACGGCGACGTCGTCCGGCGGATGCTGTCGGCGGGCCTGACGTTCTCCCGCGCCGACCGCGACCTCAACATCCGCCGCATCGGGTTCGTCGCCGCCGAGATCACCCGGCACGGCGGCACCGCGATCTGCGCGCCGATCGCCCCCTACGCGGCCACCCGCGCCGAGGTGCGGCGGATGGTGTCCGCCGTGGGCGACTTCATCCTCGTGCACGTGGCGACGCCGCTGGAGGAGTGCGAGCGCCGCGACCGCAAGGGCCTGTACGCCAAGGCCCGCGCCGGGCAGATCCCCGAGTTCACCGGCATCTCCGACCCCTACGAGGAGCCGGACGACGCCGACCTGACCCTCGACACCTCGCGGCTGACGCCGGACGAGGCGGTCGCCCGGGTCCTCGACCTGCTGGTCGACGGCGGCTGGGTGCGAGCGGAATAACCTCCTCCGTCCCACTCGTACCCCCTTACCCGGTATTTCCGGATCCGGAGGGCATCACCTATCGTGTTAGCCATAATTCCTACATGACAGGTAGGTCATGCCGATGGACTTCGATTGGACGATGGCGCTCGGGTCGTTCCTCGTCGCCATCATCGTCGGGCTGACCGGCATGGGCGGCGGCGCGCTGATGACGCCGATGCTCGTGACGTTCTTCGGGGTGAGCCCGCTCGCCGCCGTGTCCAGCGACCTGGTCGCCGCCGCCGTCATGAAACCGGTGGGCAGCGCCGTCCACTACCGGCAGGGCACCATCGACATGCGGCTGGTCGGGTGGCTGTGCGCGGGCTCGGTGCCCGCCGCGTTCTCCGGAGTCCTGCTCGCCCGCGCGCTCGGGCACGGCGACTCCGTGGAGAACGTCATCGGCAAGGCGATGGGCGCCGCCCTGATGATCGCCGCGGCGGGCCTGGCGCTGCGCGGCTACCTCGCCCACCGGGGGCGCGCCGGCTCCGCCGGGGACGCCGACCGGTCCCCAAAGATCACGGTCCGCCCCGTCCCGACCGTGCTGATCGGCGTCGTCGGCGGCCTCGTCGTCGGCATCACCTCGGTCGGCTCCGGCTCCCTCATCATCGTCGCGCTGCTCGCCCTCTACCCGTCGCTCAAGGCCAACCAGCTCGTCGGCACCGACCTGCTCCAGGCCGTCCCGCTGGTCTTCGCGGCCGCCATCGGCCACCTGCTGTTCGGCGACTTCCGCATGGAGGTCACCGCCGCGCTGCTCGCCGGCTCGGTCCCCGGCGTCTACCTCGGCTCCAAGATCTCCTCCCGGGCCCCGAGCGCCCTGATCCGGCGGGTGCTGGCCCTCGTGCTCGTCGCCTCCTCGCTGAAGATGTTCGGCGTCGCGCCCGTCCCGCTCGCCTGGACCATGGTCGTCCTCATCGCCGCCACGGTCGCCGCCTGGCTCGTCCTTCGCCACCGGGCCGCGCCGCACCGGGATACGCTCTCCTCTCCGGTCGTTTCCCCCGGCGTCGCCGGTGCCCCAGGAGAGCAGAGCAGACGTGGACCCACGATGGCCGCATGACACCGTCGACGTCCTCGGTGTACGGGTCAGCCGCGTGGACGTCGCCCGGTTCCGCTCCTTCGTCGCGGCGGCCGTCAAGGAGCGCTCGAAGCTGACGGTCACCTTCGCCAACCCCGACTACGTGCTCAGGGCGCAGAAGGATCCGGGGCTGCGCGACCTGATGAACGGCTTCGACCTCAACCTCCCCGACGGCTGGGGCGTCGTTCTGGCCGCGAAGGTCTTCGGCCGTCCCGTCCCCGGCCGGATGGCCAACGACGACCTCACCGACGACCTGTTCGGCCAGCCCGCCGAGGAGGGCTGGCGCGTCTTCCTGTTCGGCAACGCGCCCGGCGTCGCCGAGGCCGCCGCCGCGAACGTCCGCGCCTGGTACCCGGGCCTGGACGTCGCGGGCACCCTGCACGGGCACTGGGCGGACGGGCAGGGCAGCATTCCCGCCGAGACCGCCGAGCGCCTCGTCGCCGAGATCAACGACGCGGCCCCCGACATCCTGCACGTCGGCCTCGGGACGCCCCTCCAGCAGCGGTTCGTCGCCGAGTACCGCGACCGCCTCACCGCACCGGTCGTCATCACGTGCGGCGCCTACTTCGAGCACCTCGCCGAACGGCGCGACTACTACCCCGCCTGGGTCCTGAGGCTGCGCGTGGGCTTCCTCTACCGCCTGGCGCGCGAGCCCCGCCGCCTCTGGCGCCGCTACACCGTCGAACTCGGCGCCTATCTCGCCCGGGTCCTCTACCATCGCCTGCGGCACGGCAGGGCGCCCGCCGACTGAGCGGGACGCCTCCTATGCCGCACTTTTCCGGAACCCCTACTCGTCCTCTAGCCATGTGGTAGGACAAGATGCCATCAGCGTCCCCGGCCGCTTCCCGGAGCACCTTCATGCGCCCCACCATCGCCCGCCTCACGGCCGCCGCGCTCGCGGCGCTCGCCGTCCCCGCCGCCGCGGGCACCGCCTCCGCCGACATCGCCCAGCCGGCGGTCGTCTCCGCCAACCCGGTGAACATCACCCCGCACGTGCTGGACGGCACCGTCCGCGCCATCACCACCGTCGGGAACTGGGTCGTCGTGGGCGGGAACTTCGAGGAGGTCCGCGAGGCCGGCAGCGGCAAGAAGACGATCAAGCGGCACAACCTGTTCGCCTACGACATCCGGACCGGGAAGATCAGCACGGCCTTCGTCCCGAAGGTCAACGGAACCGTCCACGCCCTGCAGCCCGGGTCCAGCGACTGGATCTACGCGGCCGGGACGTTCACGACCGTCAACGGCGTCAAGACCGGCACGGTGACCGCGCTCAAGATCTCCACCAACAAGGTCCACACCGGCTTCAAGCCGAACGTGAACTACCGGGTCTACACCATGGTGGTGCGCGGCTCCCGGCTCTACATCGGCGGCATGTTCACCAAGGCGGGCGGCAAGGCGCGCACCGGTCTCGCGCGGGTCGACAGGCTCACGGGCGTCGCCGACAACGCGTTCAACTTCACCGTCACCGAGCCGAGGTCGGGCGACCTCAAGGTGTACCGGATGGCGGTCGACCCCACCGACACCCGCATGGTCATCAACGGGACGTTCACCCGGGTGAACGGCCAGCGCCGCGTCCAGATCGCGATGATCACGCTGGGCAAGGGCACCGCGAAGCTGTCGACCTGGTCGACCGAGCGCTACTCCACCCCCTGCAACCTCGCCGCGTTCGACACCTACATGCGCGGCATGGACTTCTCCCCCGACGGCAAGTACTTCGTGGTCGTCACCACGGGCGGCCCCTACGGCCAGAGCCAGCTGTGCGACTCGGCCGCCCGCTGGGAGTCGTCCCCCACCGGGTCGGGGCAGAAGCCGACCTGGGTCAACTGGACGGGCGGCGACACGCTGCTGTCCACCTCGGTGACCGGCGCCGCGGTCTACGTCGGCGGGCACCAGCGCTGGCTGGACAACCCCTACGGGCACGACTCCGCCGGCCCCGGCGCCGTGTCGCGCCCCGGCATCGGCGCGCTCGACCCGAAGACCGGCAAGGCGCTGGCGTGGAACCCCACGCGGACGCTCGGCCACGGCGTCGAGACGCTGGTCGCCCACCCGAAGGGGCTGCTCGTCGGCAGCGACACCGACCAGCTCGGGCACGAGTACCACGGACGCCTCGGGATGTTCCCCGCGGGGTGAGCCGGCGGCTCCCATGAGATAAAGGGCGGGGGACGTTCTGCGGGAAGGGGCGGGGGCCTTGGTCCATCACGAACAGCGCGAGGTGGTCCGCGGCGGCCATCACCGCCCCGACGCGCGCCGCTCGCTGCCCGTCCCGCCGGACGGGCCGCGGCGGCGCGACCGGCGCCGCGGCCCCCGCCCGTTCTTCTACGTCACCTCCGCGGGCGCGCTGCTGGTCCTGGGCGGCTCGGGCGCGATCGCCCTGTCGGGGACCGGCACGGCCCACCACGCCCGGACGGCCGCCGCGGGCGCGAGCACGGTCGTCCCCGCCTCGGCCGACACCTACGTGGTGCGCGAGATGCCCGGCACGGCGTTCGGGGACGCGCGGAAGATCACCGCCTCCGCGTGGCCCGGCTGGCACACCGAGGCCTACGTCGCGTTCGAGGTGCCGCCCGGCACCCCGGCGGTCACCCGGGCCCGCGTGGAGATGACGTTCGACCGGTTGGAGAACCGGCCGCGGCGGGTCGAGCTGCGCACGCTGCCCGGCGCGTGGACGGAGGAGGGCACGTCCTGGGGCAACCGCCCGGTCGCCGGATCCGTCGTGGCGAGCGCCCCCGCCGGGTCGGGGGGCACGGTGTCCTTCGACGTGGGCCAGGTGGTGACCGGCCCCGGCCTCTACGCGTTCGCCATCACCGGCCAGGGCCCCCGGACGGCGGTCTCGCTGCGCTCACGGGAGACCGGCGAGGGCCCGCGCCTGCTCCTGCGGACCCGGCCGGGCGCGCCCCCGCCGACGCCGAGCAGGTCGCCGGAGACGTCCGGCACTGCGCTTCCCGCGCCCGCGCCCGAACCCACCTGGCAGACCCCGCAGCCGGTGAAGACCCCCGGCACGTCCCCCGCGGGCGGGCGGACGCTCTGCGGCCTCTCCCTCGAACTCCAGCCGGGTGAGACCTTCCAGAAGGCCCTCACCCGCCTGGACGCCGCCTACGGCGGCCTGGAGACCGTCCGGCTGTTCTACCAGGGCGTCCCGCCGGCGTGGCCGGGCAAGCCCGACACCGGGAACCGCCCGCCGATCATCTCGTTCAAGCTGGCGCCCAAGGACGTCCTCGCCGGCAAGTACGACCGGGAGATGACCCGCTGGTTCGCGACCGCGCCCCGCGACCGCGACCTCTACTGGGTCTACTACCACGAGCCCGAGGACAACATCGCCTCCGGCGAGTTCACCGCCGCCGACTACCGCGCCGCGTGGCGGCGGCTGCGGTCCCTCGCCGACAAGGCGGGCAACCCCCGCGTCCACGCCACCCTCGTCCTGATGGGCTGGAGCCTCGACCCGCTGTCCAAGCGCGACTGGCGCGACTACTACCCGGGCCGCGACGTCATCCAGGTCCTCGGCTGGGACGTGTACAACCTCGGCTGGAAGAAGGGCCGCTACGACGACCCGGCCACCATGTACGACCGCGTCGTCGCCGTCAGCAAGGGCGAGGACCTGCCCTTCGGCATCGCCGAGACCGGCAGCTACCTGGTCAAGGACGACAACGGCGACAGGCGCGCCGCCTGGCTCAACGCCACCAACGCCTACCTCGCCAAGCACCGCGCCCTGTGGGTCTCCTACTTCGACCTCGACTGGAGCACCGGCGACTTCCGCCTCCTCGACACCCAGAGCCGCAAGGCCTGGAGCGACTTCTGCTGACGGCCGCACCCGCCGCCGACATGCCGCGCCCCCCGCCGGAGATCCGGCGGGGGGCGCGGCGCGTGCGGGTGACGCGTCCTACTTGCGGGCCAGGACGATGGTCCACATCGCGGCGCGGCTGGCGGCGTCGGTCGTCGCCGTCTTGCCGCCGTAGGCGCCGGTGGCGACCGTGCCGTTGCTGTCGGCGACCAGGGCCGTGATGCGGCCGCTGCCCGAGCCGATCCCGGTGCCGCGGGCCTCCACGCCGGCCGGGGCCGTCCAGGACGTGGTGGTGGACGACTTGTCCGCCCAGTACGTCACCACCCACGACCCGGCCGCGTCCACCTGGGCCGACGGGCCGGTGTGGTCGGTGACGGTGCCGGCGTCGCTGCTCTTCGCCACCGCCGCGACCGGGTCGGTGGCGTTGGTGCCCTCGTAGGCGAGCAGCCGGATGTCGGCCTTGGTGTAGGCGCTGAACCCGATGCCGACCTGCGTGCCGGCGTCACCGGCCTGGGCGACGCGCTTCCAGACGACGGACGTCGCGGTGCCCGCCGCCTGCGTGCCGACCTGCGTCCAGCCGGCCGGCGGGGTCGCCAGCGTCGCCTCGCTGCTGTTGAACGTCAGCAACAGGAGCATGCCGTCGCCGGGCTGGACCGCCGGCGGGACCTGCGCCGTGGCGGTCTGGACGTTGCCGTTGCCGCCCGCTCCGCCGCGGTAGCCGATGTTCACCTGGTTCGACGCGACCGTCACGTCCTGGGACCGGGTGCCCTTGCCGCCGCGGTCGTCGGTCACCGTCAGCTTGACCGTGTAGGTGCCGGCCGCGGCGAACGCGTGCTGCGGCGCGACGCCCGTGCCGGTGCCGCCGTCGCCGAAGTCCCAGGCGTAGGAGGCGATCGAGCCGTCGGAGTCGGACGAGCCGGCGGCGTTGAAGGTGCAGGTGAGCCCGTCGCAGTCGCCGGTGAACGCGGCGGTCGGCGGCTGGTTCGGCGTCCCCGCGTACAGGAAGACCGTCCGGCCGCGCCAGTCGGCGGTGCTGACCTCGGTCGGCGAGCCGGACGGCACTCCCGCCGCGGAGAACGCGACCCGGTAGAGCCGGCCGTTGCCGTTGTTGACGTAGTAGAGGTTCGCGCCGTTGACGAACATGCCGCCGACCGAGCTCCAGCTCATGCCGGGCAGGTTGCCCACCGCGGTGAACTCCTGCGCGCCGACGACGTTGCTCTCCGGGTTGAACGTCCGGTAGTAGAGCGAGGACTGCCCGCGCGTGTAGTAGATCCGGCCCTTGGCGAAGAACATGCCGGTGATGTTCGGCACCTGCGAGTGCCAGGTCGTCATGGCGGTGAGCTGGTCGGCGGTGTCGATGGTGGTCGGCGTGCCGAGCGCCGTGCCGTCGAAGGACCGGCGCCGGAACGCGCCGTCCGACGACCCGTAGAAGAGCTCCCCGTTGACCATGAAGGCGCCGCGCGCGGTGCGCCAGTCGACGCCCGCCGTGCCGTCGTCGACCGCGGCGCCGGCGGTGGTGCCGTCGAACGAGCGGTGCCTCAGGTAGTTGGCGGCCCCGAAGCCGATGCCGCCGCCGGAGTAGACGTTCCCGGGCAGTTCACCGGTGCTGTAGGCGGGGATGACCGCGCCCCCGGCCACGGGGAACAGCGCGAGCTTCTGGTGGAACTCGCCGCCGACGTTGTCGGTGTCGCTGCCGATCCACAGGCCCTCGTCGGTGGCCAGCATGTCGAAGACGCCGACGCCCTTGTCGCGGCCGGGGTTCCAGCTGAACGGCAGGCCGCTGACCGGGTCGAGCGCGACGATGCCCTCGCGTCCGACGGCGCCCTGGCCGGGGTTGTCGCCCGCGAACGGGTTGTTCGCCCACCGGAAGTGGCCGCCGGTGTAGACGGCCGTGTCGGTGATCTCCACGGCGTAGGTGGTGTCGCCCCCGGTGTAGTTCACCCAGGTCGGCTGCTGGCCGCCGCCGGAGGCGGCGCTCTCCCAGCGGGCCTGGGTGTCGCACAGCTTCGCGGAGCCGCCGTACGCGCCGGTGGTCGTCACCACGAAGTACGCGCCGTCGGGAGAGAACTCGACGTCGCGCATGTACGTGTCGAACGACTGCGAGCACTGGTCGGCGTAGCGGGTGGTGTCCCAGTTCGCGAGCTGGGCGGACGGGCCGGTGAGGTCCACCATGACGATCTGGCGCCGGGTGCTGCCCGCGACCGAGCTGAAGTTGCCGATGCCGACGAGCTTGGAGCCGTCAGGGCTGACGTCCATCTTGTAGATCTGGGTGACGCCGTCGCCGGTCTGGGTGCCGGTGACGTCGAGGTTCAGGAAGTCGTCGCGGGCCCCGGTCTGCGGGTCGAGGGCGGCGAGGGCCGGCCGCGCGACGCCGCCGACGGTCGCGAAGGTGCCGCCGACGTACAGCCGGCCGCCCGCCAGCCGCAGGTCGCGGACCTTGGCGTCGAACTGCGGG
The DNA here is from genome assembly GCF_040492065.1 of Actinomadura sp. NPDC000929. NCBI lineage: Bacteria > Bacillati > Actinomycetota > Actinomycetes > Streptosporangiales > Thermomonosporaceae > Actinomadura > Actinomadura sp. NPDC000929. The sequence goes on from NZ_JBEUPA010000170.1 coordinate 9,257, forward strand.
TCGAACGAGGCGATGGGGGCGCCGGTCTGGGCGTTGATCCTGGCGAGCACGAAGTGCCGGACGCCGTTGATCTGGCCGAAGCTCCCGCCGACGTAGATCGACTGGCCGTCGGGGGCGGGCAGCAGCGCGCTGGCCTCGCCCTTGTCGAGGCTGGGCGCGAAGTCGGGGTCGATGGCGCCGGTGGCGGCGTCGAAGGCGAACAGCCGGTTGCGGACCAGCGTCGGCTTGTTGGCCCCGGGCTCCTTCACCTGGGTGAACGAGCCGCCGACGTAGATCTTGCCGCCGATCTTGATGATCGACTTGACCTCGCCGTCCAGGACGTTCGGCGTGTAGTTCGCCGGGTCCGCGTTGACGACCTTGCCGTGCGCGGGCTCGGATCCCCTCTGGTCCGCGCTCGCCGGGGCGCCCGCGGCGAGGCTCCCCGTCAGCGTCCCCAGCGCGAGCACCGCCCCCACGGCCAGAGGCCCCCACCTGCGTCTGCCCATCGACCCCTCCGTGCAAGATAGAAGTAAGCCGCCATGTTCCTCGTGAAGGCACATAGCGCCGCGCAATCGTAGCCAGCGGGCAGCCGGGACCGCCGTTTGATCACTAACTATTCGGTTTCGGCCACCGGCCCGCCCGATGATCGGCCTGCGGCAGGCCCCCCGGACGCGCCCCGGCGGGCACGCCCATCACGTCTCGCGAGGTACGCTGCGCACCTCGAAAGGACGCTTGCCGGGTCTCACCGGACGACCGGATCGCGTGGCCGAATTCGGCCATCATCCGCTGTCGCCCCTGGTAAGAGACAGGACGTCCTTCCATGGGCGACGTGCGTCCGGAACCGGACGGCGCGGTCCGCGCGCCCGCAGGCGCGTCCCACGGAAACGGAGCGGTGATTGGCCGGGATGCGAGGGATCGCGGGGAGCACACCTCTCGCGACGCCGCGGCTGCTGCCCTGGCGCCTGCGGCCGGGCTGGCCGCTCGCCGTCGCGCTCCTCGGCTTCCCCGTGTGGTGGATCCTCGGCCTGGCGAACATCGTGCTGCTGGTCATCAGCGTGCCCATGGCGATGACGCTGTGGCGGCGGCGCGGCACCCTGGTGGCGCCCGGCGGCTTCGGGACGTGGCTCTTCTTCCTGCTCTGGGTCGTGCTGGGCGTGCTGGTGCTGTGGGCCGACGCCCCCCTCGCCGAACCGGGCGGCGGGTTCAGCCGGCTCCTGGTGTACGGCTACCGGCTCGCCTGGTACCTGTCGTCCACCATCGTGCTGCTCTACATCGGCAACATGAGCGAGCGGGAGCTGCCGTCGGGCAAGATCGGCCGGCTCCTCGGCTACATGTTCATCGTGACGACCGTCGGCGGGCTGGTCGGGTCCTTCTTCCCCTCGATCCAGCTCACCTCGCCGGTGGAGATGGTGCTGCCGCACGGGCTGACCGCCAACTCCTTCGTCCGCGACATCGTCCACCCGAAGGTCGCCGACATCGAGTCGATCCTCGGGTTCGAGCAGTCCCGGCCGATGGCGCCGTTCGCGTACGCCAACACCTGGGGCTCCGCCTACGCCTTCTTCCTCCCGTACTTCCTGCTGACCTGGATCGTCCGCGCCGACATGCGGCGCCGCGCGTTCGGGCTGGCCGTCCTCGCCGCGTCGCTGTGGCCCGTCGTGTACTCGCTGAACCGGGGGCTGTGGGGGGCGCTCGGCGCGATCGGCCTGTTCGGCGTCGCGAAGCTGCTCCAGGTCGGCGGCCCCCGCGTGATCGCCTGGACGGCCGGGATGGCCGCGGCGGGCGCGATCGTCGTGGCGCTGTCGCCGCTGCCCGGCCTCGTCCAGGACCGCCTCGACAACCCGCACAGCAACAACCGCCGCACGCTGCTGGCCGAGGAGACCACCCGCAGCGCCCTGAGCGGCTCCCCGCTGGTCGGATTCGGGTCCACCCGCAACGTCCAGGGCGACCTCGGCCAGGTGTCCGGCGGCGACAAGATCGGCTGCAAGGCGTGCGGCTCCCCGCCGCTCGGCACCCAGGGCCATCTGTGGCTCCTGCTGTTCGCCAACGGCGTCGTCGGGACGATCGCGTTCTGCGCGTTCTTCGCCGTCCGGTTCCTGCGGCACTGGCGCGAGCGCGGCGCGTACTCGCTGGCGGGCTGCGCCGTCCTGATCGCCTGCGGCCTGTTCATGATCACTTACGACATGGTGGAGGTACCGCTGTACACGGTGATGATCGCTGTGGGGCTGATGTGGCGGGCGAGCAGGGACGCCCGCGCCGAGGCCCGGCCGCGCGCCCGTGCCCGCGTCGCGGCGCCGGCCGACACCGCCGAGGCGGCGCCCGCCGGCACCGCCGAGGAGGCGTCGCTGTGAGCGCCCCGGAGGAGACGCGCGCCGCCTGGATCGCGGCGGTGCGGGACCTGTGGCCGGACGCGCGGGTGGAGGCCGTCGGACCGGGACGCTCCGAGGGGGCGCGCCGGGAACTGGCGTTCCTGCCGGACGCGGAGCGGCCGCGGCTGCTCGTCCCGGCGGGGATGCCGCGCGCCACCGCGGCCGCGCTGCGCCGCTACAGCCACGACCTCGGCCCGAAGCAGCGCGCCTCCCGCGGCCTGACGGCGGCGGCGGTGCGCACCGGCCTGCCGGAGCGCACGCTGCGCGACCGGCTCAGCATCACCGGCGGCGGCCCCTCCATCGAGGACCGGCTGGCGGAGCTGCTCGGGCGGCCGGTGGTGGTCAGCGTGGGGCTCGGGAGCGCCCGCGCCAACCGCAAGCCGATCCTGCACGTGCTGACGCCGCGCGGCGAGCCCGCGGCCTTCGTCAAGATCGGCGACACCGGCACGGCCCGCGCCCTCCTGGAGGGCGAGGCCGCCGCCCTCACCTACCTGAACGCCCACCTGCCCGCGCCGGGGCCGGGCGGGCGCCTGCACGTCCCGCGGCTGCTGCACCACGGCACGTGGCACGGCCTCGACCTGCTCGTCCTCGAACCGCTCCCGACCAGCGCGCTCGGCTGGCGCCCGCGGGGGCGGGCCCCCGTCTCGGAGATGCGGGCGCTGTTCGAGGTCGGCGGCGTCGAGCGGGCGCCGCTGCGCGCCAGCGCCTACTGGGAGGAGATGGCCGCGAGCCCCGGCCGGGTCCGGGACGAGCGGCAGCGCGCCGTCTTCGGCGAGGTCGTCGAAGGCGTCGGCAAGGCGCACGGCGACCTGGTCCTGGACTTCGGCGCCTGGCACGGCGACTGGACGCCGTGGAACATGGCCTGGCACCGCGGCGTGCTGCGCCTGTGGGACTGGGAGCGGTTCTCGCGCGGCGTCCCGAACGGGTTCGACCTGCTGCACTACCGCCTCCAGGAGGCGATGCGCACCGCGTCCGGGCCGCCCTACGCCGCCTGGCCGGACGGCGCCGCCGCCCTCCTGGAGCCGCTCGGGCCGACGGGCCCCGCCGCGGAGGCGACCGTCCGGCTCTACCTCCTGGAGCTGTGCCGCCGCTACCTGCTGGCCGCCCAGGAGCCGATCGGCGGGCCGCTGCGCGCCGACACCGAGCGGCTGCTGACGCTCCTGCACACCACTCCACCGGACACGCCCTCGGGAGGAACCCCGTGATCTCACGCCGTGACGCCCCTCCGTGGGTCAAGGAGGCCGGACGGGCCGCGACCCGCGCCGGAGGGCGGCTGACCTCGGGCGCCCGGATGCTGCCCGACTTCCTCATGGTCGGCACGCAGCGCGGCGGCACCACCTCGCTGTTCCGCGCCCTGGCCGCGCACCCGGCGACCGTCCAGCCCAACTTCCACAAGGGCGTGCACTACTTCGACGTCAACTACACGCGCGGCCTCGGCTGGTACCGGGGGCACTTCCCGGTCCGCGCGCTCGCCGAGCGCCGCGCCCGGGACGCCGCCCCCCAGGCGTTCGAGTCCGCCGGCTACTACATGCACCACCCGCTGGCGCCGGAGCGGATCGCCCGCGACCTGCCCGGGGTGAAGCTCGTCGTCCTGCTGCGCGACCCGGTGGTGCGGGCCTACTCCGCCCACAAGCACGAGCTGGCGCGGGGGTTCGAGACCGAGCCGTTCGAGCGGGCCCTGGACCTGGAGCCCGAGCGGCTCTCCGGCGAGATCGACAAGATCAAGGCCGACCCCGCCTACGTGAGCCACAGCCACCGGCACCACTCCTACCTCGACCGCGGTCGCTACGCCGAGCAGATCGAGCGGCTGTTCGCCCTCTTCGGACGGGACAGGGTGCACGTGGCGTTCGCGGAGGACTTCTTCACCGAACCCGAGCCCTGCTACGACTCCATCCTGGAGTTCCTGGGGCTGCCGGCCTGGCGGCCCGCGTCGTTCGAACGGCACAACGCGCGGCCGGGCTCCCCGCTGCCGGACCACCTGCAGCGCCGCCTGGCCGAGTACTACGCCCCCTGGGACGACAAGCTCGCCGCGCTCCTCGGCGCCGAGCCCGCCTGGCGGCGATGAGGCGGCGATGAGCAAACGCACCCTCGGCCCGGCCAGCGTGCAGGCGGAACCGCCGCTCGCGCCGGACTCCGTCCCGGTCACCCGGTACGCGGGCGTCGTCCGCCGCCACCTGGCCGCGCTGCTCATCGCGCTGCTGGCCGGGTGCGCGCTCGGGGTCGTGAAGATCGTGCTGACGCCGACGACCTACACCGCGCAGATCTACGTGCTGGCGCCGCCGGTGGCGCTGCACCCCTCCATCGACATCGGCTCGGCGATCGACACCAACACCCGCGCCCCCCGCGAGACGACGATGGACACCGAGGCCCAGCTCGTCTGGTCCCGCCCGGTGCTGTCCAAGCTGGCGGAGCGGCCGGGCTTCGACGCGTCCGACGCCGAACTGCGCGACCGGATCGGCCTGACGGTGCCGTCCAACACCCACGTGCTCACGATCTCGGTGCGGGCCGGAACGCCGCGGACCGCCCAGGACGGCGCCCGGGTCGTCGCCGACTCCTACCTGGCGCTGCGGAACCGGATCCTCGGCCAGGTGCTGGAGCACAACCGCCAGGCGCTGGAGAACAACGCCGAGCTGCTGAAGAAGCAGCTCGCGGCGCTGCCCGGCGACGAGGACGAGCTGCGCCGGCTCACCACCCGCACCCGTCGCCAGGCGCTGGTGAAGCAGATCCGCGACGTGGAGAAGCAGGTGGCGGCCATCAAGAGCAAGCAGGAGCAGCCCGGCGAGGTGCTGCGCGGGGCCCCGCTCCCCCGGCGGGGCGACGATCCCGGACGCGACGTGGCCGTCGCGTCCGGAATCGGCATCGGCCTGCTCTGCTGGATCGCCTACGTGGTGGTCCGCGAGGTGCGGCCGCGCCGCATCCGGCGCCCCGCCGACCTGCGGCTGCACAGCCGGCTTCCGATCATGGTGGAGGGGGCGGCGCTCGGCGCCGGGCACCGCGAGGTCGCGCGGCGGCTCCGCAACCTGGTCTTCGACGCCGACGCCGCCACCGTGCTCGTCACCGGGGTCCCGGGATCGGCCGGCACCGAGGTGGCCTACGAGCTGGCCGAGATGTGCACCGAGGGCGGATCGGCCACGACGGTCCTGCGCATCGTCGCCGACGGCGAGCCCTTCCACGAGCCGCCGGCCGCGGCCGGGACCGGCCACTCGTTCACCGTCCGGCTGGTGCGCAGCGACGACGACCGCCAGCTCACCCGGGCCGTCGACAAGGCGGGCCGCGTGTCCCGCATCGTCGTCATCACCACGCCCGACATCAACGGCGCGGACACCATCGCCGCGGCCGCCGCCAGTGACATCGCCCTGGTGGTCGTCGAACGGGGACGGGCCCTGGACCGCGAGGTCGCGAGCGGGGTACTGGCCCTCGACCAGGCGGCCAACCCCGCACGCGTGATCGTGCTGACCGCTCCCGTCCTGCGCGGGCCCGAGTCCCCGGCGCCGCGGCGCGCCGCCCGCCCGTCCCCGGTCGGGGTCGCCGCTCCTGGACAAGGTTGAGATGAACAGAACCGTCTTCTTGCAAGGCGCGGTTAAAGTCGAGATGAACACTCCGTCAAGAACGAGCCTGATCGATGAGGGGGATCGTCGTGGGAGCTGACCAGACGGCCGACGCCCAGGGGGGGCACCTGCTCGCCCTGGTCCGGCGCTATCTGGGGGCGCTGATCGGGCTCGCCGTGCTCGGCACCGCGGCCGGCGTCGCCCTGGAGATCGCCGTGCCGCCGCCGTTCAAGGCCACCGCGACGGTGCTGGTCAGCCCGCTGGAGGGCAACCCGTACTCCCCGGAGGGCCGCGGCGACGACCTGGTGAACCTGCAGACGGAGGCGCAGCTGGTCGCCACCGACAGCGTCGCCAAGATCGTCCAGAAGAAGCTCGGGCACGAGGCGGAGGGCGACATCGGGGTCTCGGTCCCGCCCAACACCCAGGTGCTCAACCTGACCTACACCGCGAACAGCTCCGGCAACGCCCGCGCGGGCGCGCAGGCCTTCGCCGACGCCTACCTGGAGTACCGCACGCAGCGCGCGCAGGCCGTGGTGAACAACCAGCTCGCGAAGCTGAAGGCGCAGTCGGCCAGGGTCGAGCACCTGCTGCAGCGGGCGAACAACGAGCTGGCCGCCTCCTCCGGCTCCCGGCGCTCCACCCTCCAGCAGCGCGTCACCGCCTACACCAACCAGCTCGGCGTCATCGACGAGCAGTCCAACGACATCGCCAGCACCCCCCTCGACCCCGGACAGGTGATCACCCCGGCGGACGCGCCGGCCGGGCCCGGCATCGTCCGGCCCGCGATGTACGGCGCGGGCGGCCTCGTGCTCGGGCTGGTCGCCGGGTTCGTGGTCATGCTGCTGAGGGAGCGGCTCAACCAGCGACTGCGCAACGCCGAGTCGATCGAGGGGCTCGGCGTCCGGACGCTGTCCACCATCCCGGCGGGCGGCCCGCCCGGCGACACGCTGGCCCTGGTCAGCGCGCCCAAGAGCCCGGTCGGCGAGGCGTACCGGCGGCTGCGCGCCGCGGTCGTGGCGACCGCGCCGCAGACCCCGGTGGCGCTGCTGATCAGCAACGCCACCCCGGGGGGCAGCGCCCGCATGGCCAGCGCCAACCTCGCGGTCTCGCTCGCCTTCGCCGGCGCCAAGACCATCATGATCGACGCGACCACCGAGGACGCCGACGTCAGCACCCTGTTCGGCGCCCGGCCCGGCGGCAAGGGGCTGTCGGACACCCTGCTCAGCGGCACGGACCCGGCGACCCTGCTGATCCACACCGACTCGCAGCTGCGGCTGCTGCCGCGCGGCCCGCGCGCCCGCGAGGCCGCGCACCGGTTCAGCGGCCCGCGGATGCGCGAGACCGTCAAGGTGCTGCGCCGCCGCAGCGAGTACCTCATCGTGAACGCGGCGAGCCTGCACGACGCCGACGCGCAGGCCCTGTGCACCTTCGTGGACGCGGTCGTGCTCGTGATCAACCAGGGCGTCACGACCCGCGAGGAGCTGCGGCAGGCGTACGTGGAGGCCGAGCGCGCCGGCGTCACGGTGCTCGGCGCCCTGCTGGAGCCGCCGGAGCCGCGGGGAGGGCGCGCGGCGCGGCAGGCTCCGCCCGCC
>NZ_JBEUPA010000171.1:0-16572 GCF_040492065.1 Actinomadura sp. NPDC000929
CAGGCGGGCGCGCGCGACGCCGCCCGCGGCGCGGCGCGTCAGCTCCGCCACGGGCAGCGGCTCCCGGGACGCGGCCACGATCAGGTTCCCGAAGCGGCGGCCCCGCAGCACGCCCGGGTCGCCCATCAGCAGCGCGTGCCGGAACACCGACCGGACCGTCGCGGTCACCCGGCGGGCGAACGGCAGCCGGAAACCGTCGGCGACGTTGGCCAGGTAGACGCCCCCGGGGCGCAGCACGCGCGCGGCGTCCAGGACGAACTCGCGGGTCGCGAGTTCCGGCGGCATCGACGCCCCGGCGAAGGCGTCCATCACGACCAGGTCGTCGGCCTCGTCGGCCAGGGCCGCGATCCCCGAGCGCCCGTCGGTGATCCGGATCCGCAGGCCGGGGACGCCCTTGACCGGCAGCTGCTCCCGGACGACCTGCACCAGCTCCGCGTCCGGTTCCAGCACCACCTGCCGAGAGCCCGGCCGGGTCGCGGCGATGTAGCGGGGCAGCGTGCACCCGGCGCCGCCGACGTGGACCGCGTCGAACGCCTCCCCGGAGAGGCCGAGCGCGTCGACCACGTCGCCCATCAGGCGCATGTACTCGAAGTCGAGGTAGGTGGGGTCGGACAGGTCCACGTACGACTGGGGGACGCCGTCGACGAGCAGCATCCAGCCGCCGTCGCGGTCGGCGTCGCGCAGCAGCTCCGCCTCCCCGCCGGCGATCTCGTAGGTTCGCGGACGGGGGGCGTGCCTGCCCTTGCGTGCCATGCCCCCACCCTACGGACCGCGGCCCGCGCGGCCCGCCACACCTCAGGTCTGCTCCGTCAGGTCGGTCAGGGCTGTCTCCGCCGCGAAGTGGCAGGCGCTGGGGTGGGCGGAGCCGTCCCGCTCCTCCAGGGCCGGCACCTGCTCCGCGCAGATGTCGCGCGCCTTCCAGCAGCGGGTGCGGAACCGGCAGCCGGACGGCGGGTCCAGCGGCGACGGCGGCTCGCCCTCCAGCCGGATCTGCTCCGTCCAGCCGGGCGCGTCCGGGTCGGGCACCGGGACGGCCGACAGCAGCGCCTGCGTGTACGGGTGGGTGGGGTGCTCGTAGATCTGGGCCTCGTCGCCGGTCTCGACGACCTTGCCCAGGTACATCACGGCGATCCGGTCGGAGATGTGGCGGACGGCGGCCAGGTCGTGCGCGATGAACACGTACGCCAGCCCGAGCTCGCGCTGCAGCTCGGCGAGCAGGTTCATCACCTGGGCCTGGACGGACACGTCCAGCGCCGACACCGGCTCGTCGCACACGATGACGTCGGGCCGCAGCGCCAGGGCGCGGGCGATGCCGACGCGCTGGCGCTGCCCGCCGGAGAACTGGTGCGGGTAGCGGTTGACGTGCCCGGGGTCGAGGCCGACGAGCTCCAGCAGCTCCTGCACGCGCCCGCGCCGCTCGCCCTTCGGCGCGACCTCCGGATGGACGGCGAACGGCTCCCCCACGATGTCGCCGACCGTCATCCGCGGGTTCAGCGAGGAGTAGGGGTCCTGCATGACCATCTGCACGCGGCGGCGCAGCGCCCGCAGCTCCGCCTTCGGCAGCGCGAAGATGTCGCGGCCGTCGAAGCGGACCGTCCCCGCGGTGGGGCGCTCGGCGGCGAGCAGCAGTTTGGCCAGCGTCGACTTCCCGCATCCGGACTCGCCGACGACGCCGAGGGTCTCGCCGCGCCGCAGCTCCAGGTCGACCCCGTCCACGGCCTTGATCTGGCCGACCGCGCGCTTGACCACGACGCCGCGGGTCACGGGGTAGTGCTTGACGAGTCCCTCGACCCGCAGGATCGGGTCCTCACTCGGCTCCGGCACGGTGCACCTCCTCGGCGAAGTGGCAGGCGGCCTCGTGCCCGGGGGCGACGGTGACGAGCGGCGGCCGCTCCGCCGCGCAGAGCGCCTCGGCGCGGGGGCAGCGCGGCTGGAACGGGCAGCCCGGCGGGAGCGCGGCCGGGTTCGGCGGCGCCCCCTTGATCGGGACGAGCGGGCCGCCGCGCCGGTCGAGCCGCGGCACCGAGGCCAGCAGGCCCCTCGTGTAGGGGTGGGCGGGCCGCGCGTACAGCTCCCGGGCGGGCGCCTGCTCGGCGACCGACCCCGCGTACATGACGACGATCCGGTCGGCGACGCCGGCGACGACGCCGAGGTCGTGGGTGATCAGCACCATGCCCATGCGCAGCTCGTCCTGCAGCCCGGCCAGCAGCCGCATGATCTGCGCCTGCACGGTGACGTCGAGCGCGGTGGTCGGCTCGTCGGCGATCAGCACGTCCGGCTCCAGCGCCAGCGCCATCGCGATCATGATGCGCTGCCGCATGCCGCCGGAGAACTGGTGCGGGTAGTCGCCGAGCCGCCTGGCGGCCGAGGGGATCCGCACCCGCTCCATCAGCTCCACGGCCTTGGCCGTGGACTCCCGGCGGCCGAGCCCCCGGTGCACCCGGAACATCTCCCGGAGCTGGTCGCCGACCGTGAAGACCGGATTCAGCGCGGTCAGCGCGTCCTGGAAGATCATCGAGATGCGGTCGCCGCGGTAGGCGCGGCGCCGCCGCTCGGGCAGCCCGAGCAGCTCCTCGCCGCGCAGCCGGACCGAGCCGCGCTCGACGCGGGCGGGCGGGACGTCCAGGATGCCCATCACGGCCTGCGCCGCGACGCTCTTGCCCGATCCCGACTCGCCGAGGATCGCGAGCGTCTCCCCCTCGGCGAGGGTGTACGACAGCCCGTTCACCGCGTGCACGTCCTGGTCCCGCACGCGGAACCGGACGTGCAGGTCCTCGACGCTCAGGAGCGGCGCCACCGGCTCCGGGGCGGGAACCGGGTCGTCCTTCAGGTCCGTGGTCATGTCTCGGCTCACCGCAGCTTGGGGTCGAGGGCGTCGCGGACGGCGTCGCCGAGCATCAGGAAGCTCAGCACCGTCGCCGACAGGAACAGCGCGGGGAAGATCAGCAGGTGCGGGTGGTCGACGAAGGAGTCCTTCGCCTGGTTGAGCTGGAGGCCCCAGGAGACCTCGGGGTACTGCAGGCCGACGCCGAGGAAGTCCAGCGTCGCCTCGCCGACGATCACGTGCCCCACGTTGAGAGTGGCCACCACGATCACCGGGGCGATCGCGTTCGGCAGGATGTGCCGGAGCATGATCCGCCGGTCGGACGCGCCGAGCAGCCGCGCCGCCTGCACGTAGTCGGCGTCGCGGACGGAGATGACCTGCCCCCGCATGATGCGGATCATCGTCGTCCAGCCGAGCAGGACCAGCACCAGCGTCATCGCCCACACGCCGTGCGAGGGGAACGCCACCAGGATCACGGTGGCGCCGAGCACGAACGGCAGCCCGAAGAAGACGTCGGTCAGCCGGGCGATCAGCGCGTCGACGATGCCGCCGTAGTACCCGGCGAGCAGCCCGAACAGCAGCGCGATCAGCAGCGCGAAGACGGTGACGGCGACGCCGATCAGCAGCGTCGGGCGGGCCCCGTGCACGACGTGCGCGTAGTAGTCGCAGCCCGCGAGGTCGGTGCCGAACCAGTGGTCGCCGGACGGCCCGAGCTTGGCGTCGTTGGCGTCGCAGCCCTCGTTGACGCCCGTGGAGGTGAACAGCCGCGGCGCCACGGCCATGACCGTCACGAGCGCGAGGACCGCCGCCGATCCCCAGAAGAGCCAGCGGCGCCGCAGCTCGTGCCACGCGTCGTCCCACAGCGAGGCCCGGCCGATGGCCCCGCCGGCGACGGCGACCGCGGCGGCGCTCGTCCCCGGGGCCCCAGGGCCGGGCGCCGGCTCCGCGCCCGGCGGCCCCGCGTCCGGCTGCTTGATGGTCATGCGCCCCTCACTCGTACCTGATCCGCGGGTCGAGCACCCCGTACAGCAGGTCCACGACCAGGTTGACCAGCAGGAAGATCAGCACCAGCAGGGTGACCGCGCCGACCACGACGGGCCCCTCCTTCAGCTGGATCGACTCGAACACCTGCCCGCCGATGCCCGGCAGGTTGAAGATGCCCTCGGTCACGACCGCGCCGGCCATCATGTTCCCGAAGTCGACGCCGAGATAGGTCACCACCGGGATCAGCGAGTTGCGCAGGGCGTGCCGGCCGACCACCCGCGCCCGCGACAGCCCCTTGGCGTTCGCCGTCCGCACGTAGTCGGCCCGCAGGTTCTCCGACAGGCTCGTGCGGGTCAGCCGCGCCACGTACGACAGGCCGAGGGAGCCGAGCACCATCCCGGGCAGCAGGTAGGACATCGGCCAGCCGTCGTCCGTCCCCGCCGTGGGGAAGATCTGCCAGTGCAGCCCGAACAGGAGCTGCGCGACGTAGCCGAGCACGAACACCGGCACCGCGATCACCAGCGTGGTCCCGCTGAGGACGAGGGTGTCGGCGAACCGGCCGCGGCGCAGCCCAGCCCAGATGCCGAGCAGGATCCCGACGACCAGCTCGAAGACCCAGGCGGTGAGGGCGAGCTGCGCCGTCACCGCCCAGCGCCCGCTGAGCATCTCCGACACGCTCTGGCCGGTGTAGTTCTCGCCCAGGTCGCCCTGGACGAGACCCCACATGTACTTCGCGTACTGCACCAGCAGCGGGTCGTTCAGGTTGTAGCGGTCCCGGAGGACCTCCAGGACGTTCTCCGGGACCGGCTTGTCCCCGGCGAGCGCCTGGATCGGATCTCCCGGCAGCGCGAACACCATCGCGTAGATGAGCAGCGTGGTGCCGATGAAGACGGGGATCGCCTGCAGGAGCCGCCGGAGGACGTAGCGCCACATCGCCGGCTACTTCACCGTCACTTCGGTGGCGATCAGACCCGTCGAGAACGGGGTGATCGTGACGTTGTCCACCCGCTTGGAGCGGCCGCCCTCGCCCGCCCACGTCCACAGCGGGATCATCGGCATCTCGCGGATGGCGACGTCCTCGGCCTGGTTGTAGAGCGCGTTGGCCTGCTGCGGGTCCGGCGCCTTGTTGGCCTTGGCGATGAGGTCGTCGAACTCCGTGCTCTTCCAGCCCATGCGGTTGCCCGCCGAGCCCCACATGTTCTCCAGGTAGTTCTGCGGGCTCGGGTAGTCGGCCTCCCAGTTCTGCCGGTAGGGGCCCTTCTCCTTGCGGTCGCTCAGCAGGGAGAAGTAGTCGGACGCGGGGACCTGCCGGAACTGGATGTCCTTGATGCCGAGGTTGTCGCGCAGGGAGTTGGCGACGATCCGCATCCACTGGGCGTAGGTCGGCTGCGCGTTGGAGAAGTACAGCTCCAGCGTCCCGGAGAATCCGCCGGCCTTGTCGAACAGCTGCCGGGCCTTGGCCGGGTCATAGGTGCACAGCTCGCCGCAGGCGTTGGCGCGGTGCCCGGGAATGATCGACGGGATCAGCGAGTCGGCCGGGAAGTAGCTGCCGTTGAAGACCGCCTTGTTGACGCCCTGGCGGTCGATGGCCATCGAGATGGCCTTGCGCAGGTCGGGGTTGGCGAACCGCTTGTCGAACACCGGGAGGCCGAGGTAGTCGGTGGTGCTCATCTTCCGGGCCAGGAACCGGTCGCCGAGGAGCCGCTTGGCCTCGGGGACCTTGGCGGACGGGATGGTCTGCAGCACGTCGATCCGGCCCGCCCGCAGGTCGGTGTAGGCGGTGTCCGCGCTGGAGTAGCTCTTCCAGGTCACGCCCTTGTTCTTCGGCTTGCGCGTGCCGGTGTAGCCGGGGAACGCGACGAGCTTGACCTGCTTGTTGCGCTCCCAGTTCCCGTCCATCATGTACGGGCCGTTGCCGACCGGGTGGTCGTCGAACGCCTTGGGGTCCTTGAGCCCGGCCTTCGGCATCGGCGCGTACGCCGGGTAGGTCAGCAGCAGGGGGAACTGGCTGAACGGGTCGTTCAGCGTGACCTTGAGCGTGTTCTGGTCGACGACCTCGATGCCGGAGAGCTTGTCGGCCTTCGGCTTCGCGTTCTCGTCCTCGGGGTTCAGGTCCGCGTACCCCTTGATGTACGAGAAGTAGTCGTTGGCGCCCATCGCGTTCGGCCCGTAGGCGGCGTAGTTCCACGCGTCGGCGAAGCTCTGCGCCGTCACCGGCTCGCCGTTGTGGAACTTCTGGCCCGCCCTGACCTTGATCGTCCAGACCTTCTGGTCGGCGGAGGTGACCGACTCGGCCGCCAGCGGGACGGCCTTGCCGTCCCGGGTCAGGTCCATCAGGTTGTCGAACAGCTCGGTGATCACGTCGAAGGCGTAGCTGCCGGTCGTGTTGGCGGGCATCAGGTGGTCCGGCTCGGAGTGGCCCACGGTGAACGTACCGTCGCTCGCCTTGGCGTCGTCCCCGCCGCAGGCCGACAGGCCGAGCGACGCGGCCAGCGCCACCGCCGCGAGACCCGCGACGTTCAAGCGGAGACCCCTTCCGGCACCCCTCAGGCTGGTCATGCTCCTCCTCGGCCGTGTCGTTCGGCGCACGGGCGCTTGGCCGCCCGCGGTCCTTGGAACGCTCGCAGCGTCGTACTCAGCCTGGCAGTTCGGATACGGCGCTGACGGAGTCGAAACCGGATCGAGACGAACTTGATCATTCGTTGACACGGGTCGGCGAGGGAGCAGAATGAAGCCTCGTCGCGGGAAGGAATCGGGGGCAGCGGTGGGCTTCGAGCAGGCGGGCGGGACGGCCGGCGGCACGGTGGACGGCACGACGGAGGGCGGCACGGAAGGCGGCACCGGCGGTGACCGGGCCGGCGCCGAGGCGGCCGCGATCTGCGCCGACCTCATCAGGTTCGCCACCGTGAACCGGGGCGAGGGGGTGGCCGAGCCGGAGCGCCCGGCCGCCGAGCACGTGGCCGGGCTGCTGGACGAGGCGGGCGTCGAGACGACGATCGTGGAGTCGGCGCCGGGCCGCGCGAGCGTGCTCGCCCGCGTCCCGGGCACCGACCCGTCCCATCCGGCGTTCCTGATCCACGGGCACCTGGACGTGGTCCCCGCCGATCCGGCCGACTGGACCGTTCCGCCGTTCTCGGGCGAGGTGCGCGACGGATGCGTGTGGGGGCGCGGCGCCGTCGACATGAAGGGCAGCCTCGCGATGACGCTCGCGACCGTGCGGGCGCGGCTGCGCGAGGGGCGGCGCACGCGCGGCGACCTGGTCCTGGCCTTCCTGGCCGACGAGGAGTGCACCGGCGAGCACGGGTCCCGGTACGTGGCGCGCGAGCACCGCGGGTTCTTCGAGGGCTGCACGGAGGCGATCAGCGAGTCCGGCGGGTTCAGCGTGGACGCCGGCGGGGCGCGGATCTACCCGATCGCGACCGGCGAGCGCGGCACGACCTGGATGCGGCTGACGGCGCGCGGGACCGCCGGGCACGGGTCCAAGCCCGCGCCCGACAACCCGGTCGCCGAGATCGCGCACGCGGTCTCCCGGCTGGCCTCCCACCAGTGGCCGGTCCGGCTGACGCCGGGCGTGCGGGCGCTGCTGGACGGGCTCGCGGACGCCCTCGGCACGTATATCGACCACGACCGCCTCGACGCGGAGGCGGCCCGGCTCGGCCGCGCCGGGCACCTGTTCGCCGGGACGATCCGCAACTCGGCGAACCCGACCCGGCTCGACGCCGGCTACAAGGTCAACGTCGTGCCGGGCACGGCGACCGCGCAGGTCGACGGCCGCTACCTGCCCGGCACGGGCGAGGAGTTCCTCGCCACGGTCGACCGGCTGCTCGGCCCGAAGGTGACCCGCGAGTTCATCAACTACGAGGAGGCCCCCGCCGCCGACCCGGCGGGCCCGACGTTCGCCGCGCTCGCGGGCGCGCTCCGCGCCGAGGACCCGCTCGCGCGTCCCGTCCCGTACGTGATGGCCGGGGGGACCGACGCGAAGTCGTTCCACCGCATCGGCATCACGAGCTTCGGCTTCGCGCCCCTGCTGCTCGGCCCCGAGCTCGACTACTTCGGGATGTTCCACGGCGTGGACGAGCGGGTCCCGCTGGACGGCCTCGCCTTCGGAACCCGCGTCCTGGACCGCTTCCTCGACACCCGTTAGAGAAGGCAGGGGGTCCCGGCGCGCGCGGCCACCGGAACCCCCCAGGCCTCTCCCCTGTCACCGGGACTTCTGATAGCTCCGGAGCGAGTGGACCGCGAGCCCGACCGCGGCCGCGGTCAGCACGAGCAGCCATCCGCCGTGCGCCGCGACGGCGGACCAGTCGGGATCCTCGGCGAGCGCGCCGCGCGACGCGTCCAGGGCCCAGCTCACCGGGTTGCCCGCCGCGACGTGCCGCATCCAGGCCGGCATCAGGCTCTTCGCCATGAACGCCGACGACAGGAACGTCAGCGGGAGCAGCAGCATCACGTTCAGGCCGATGATCGTGTTGCGGTCGCGCACGAGCAGCGCGAGCGTGTTGGACAGCGCGGCGAGGACCACGCCGATCAGCACCGCCGCCGCGACCAGCACGGCGACGCCGCCGGGACCGCCGGCGTAGTGCGCGCCCGCCGCCCGGCCCAGCGCGATGATCACGAGCGACTGGAACGCCGTGCTGAGAGCCTGCTCGATGACGCCGGCGTTCGCGATCGCGCCGCGCCGCACCGGCGCGACGAGGAACCGGTCGAGGGTGCCGCGCTCGATCTCGTCCATGGTCGCCATCCCGGCGAACGAGTTCAGCGAGACCGCGTTCATGACCACCACGCCGGGGACGATGTAGTCGAGGTAGGACTGCGCGCCGAACCCGGGCAGCTCCGCCACCTTCCTGAACAGCTGGCCGAAGAGGAACAGCCAGATCATCGGCTGCGCCAGCGTCATGACGACGACGGCGGGACTGCGCACCAGCGCGGTCAGCCGGCGGTGCGTCATCCACCAGGTCCCGGTCGCGAGCGCGGTCATCGGACGCCTCCGGCAGCGGTCTCGGCGGGGTCGGGTGCGTCGGCCCGCGCGAACCGCCGTCCGGCGTAGCGCAGGTACACGTCGTCCAGCGAGGGCCGCGCGACGGTCGCCGCCGCCGCGGGGACGCCCGCCTGGTCGAGGGCGGCGAGGACGGCGGGCACGGTCGACGCGCCGTCGTCGGCGCGGGCGCTCAGGCGCGGCCCGTCCAGGACGATCTCGCGCACGCCGGGCAGGCGGCCGAGGGCCTCCCGCACCGGCGGCTCGGGCGGCGCCTCCCGCCACTCCACGTGGACGGCGTCGCCGCGCAGCTCGCCCTTGAGGGAGTCGGGGGTGCCCTCCACCACGACGCGGCGGCGGTCGACGATCGCCAGCCGCCGCGCGAGCCGGTCGGCCTCCTCCAGGTAGTGGGTGGTCAGCAGGATCGCGAGCGCGTCGTCGCCCGCCAGCCGCGCGATCTCGGCCCACAGCGACGCGCGGGCCTCCGGGTCGAGGCCGGTGGTGGGCTCGTCCAGGAACAGCACCCGCGGCCGGTGGACGAGGCCGAGCGCGACGTCGAGGCGCCGCCGCATCCCGCCGGAGTAGGTCTTCACCGGCCTGTCCGCCGCGTCGTCCAGCCCGAACCGGGCGAGGAGCTCGGCCGCGCGGCCGCGCACCCGCGCCCCGCCCATCCCGTGGAGGCGGCCCTGCAGGACGAGGTTGTCGCGGCCGCTGGCATCGGGGTCGGCGCCGGACCGCTGGGACACCACGCCGATGACGTGGCGGACCCTGTCGGGCCTGCGCAGCACGTCGTGCCCGGCCACGGCCGCGGAGCCCGCGTCCGGCCGGACGAGCGTGGTGAGGATCTTGACGGTGGTGGACTTGCCCGCCCCGTTGGGGCCGAGCAGCCCGAGGATCTCGCCCGGCCCGACCGTGATCGACAGGCCGTCCAGGGCCCGGACGTCGCCGGGGTAGTTCTTCACGAGGCCCTCGGCCTCGATGGCATGCGCCATGTTCTCCTCCGTGCCAGGAAACGTGCCGCACGAAGGGCCCCGGATAGGCTGGTGTCGCGTCACGCCGCCAGGGCCCGCCTCGCGCGGGTTCTCGGTGGTGGGTCCGGGCCCGGCGGCGGTGTTGCAGCACCGCCGCCGGGCCTTCCGCTCGCTAGTCCTCGGGGGCTCCCCTCTCCGCCAGCTCGGCGATCTCGGGCGGCATCTCGCCGGTCGCGTGGAAGGACCGCCACAGGTCGAGGTGCGGCAGCGTGCCGTCCTCGATCTCGGCGAGGAAGCCGCGCACCCACGCGGCCTCGGCGCGCCGCATCGCCAGGTCGTACTCGGTTTCCAGCAGGAAGAGGCGCGGCACCTCCTTCTCGCCGTCCAGGGCGGCCTGGTCGGCGGCGATCTCCCGCTCCATGGCGTCGAGGCGGCCGCGCAGCAGCGCCGTCACCTCGTCCGGGCCGAGCGCGCCGAGGACCGAGAGCCCCGCCTCGAACCGCGGCCGCTCGCGCTCGGGCACCCCGATCAGCTCCCGGACCCAGTCGGCCAGCTCGTCGCGTCCCGCGTCGGTGATGCCGTAGACGGTGCGCTCGGGCCTCGCGCCTTCCCTGGCGCTGCCCTCGACGGCCAGGAACCCGTGCTTCTCCAGGTTGCCGACCACGGTGTAGAGCGAGCCCCACTTGATGTCCATGTCGCGGTCCTTGCCGCGGGCGCGCATCAGGGACGCCATCTCGTACGGGTGCATCGGCCTGGCGGAGACGGTCGACAGCACGGCGAGCCCCAGCAGGTTGCTCACCTTGCGCCGCTTGGCCATCCCCGCCTCCTCGTGAACGAGTATTTGTGCACGAGTATTGCAGCCGCGGCCGCCTCCGTCCACCCCCGATGCGCGCGCACCCGGCGCGGGTAGAGATCGGACGTGGACTTCTCCAGTGCGGCCGACGACCTGTACGGCGTCCTGCCCGCCGACTTCGTGGAGACCCGGAAGCGCCTGGCGCAGGAGGCCAGGAAGGAGGGCGACGCCGCACTCGCCAAGCGGATCGGGGCACTGCGGCGCCCCACGCTCTCGGCATGGGCGGTGAACCTCCTCGCGCGCTCGGCCGCGGACGAGATCGCCGGGCTGCTGGACGTCGGCGAGGAGATGCGGGCGGCCTGGGGCTCGGGCCGCGGCCTCGGGGACCTGGAGCGGCGGCGTGCCGGGCTCGTCGCGTCGCTCGTGCGGACCGCCGGCCGGCTCGCCGCGGACGCGGGCAACGCGCTGCGCGAGCAGGCCGTCCGCGAGGTGGAGGACACGCTCCAGGCGGCCACCGTGGACGCCGCCGTCGCCGAGGAGGTCCGCGAGGGACGGCTGTCGCAGCCCCGCAGCCACTCCGGGTTCGTCCCCGCCGGGTTCTCCACGGCGCCCGCGGACCGGCATGAGGGCCCGAAGACGAAGGCCGCGGACAGGCCCGCCCGGCAGAAGCCGCCGCCCGAGAAGAAGGCCGAGCCGGAGAGCAAGGCCGAGCCGCAGAAGAAGGCCGAGCCGGCGAGGTCGAACGTCACGCGCACGAGCGCCGCCCGCGCCAAGCGGGCGGAGACGCTGCGCAAGCGCGCCGAGCAGGCCGAGGACAAGCTGGCCGAACGTGAGGAGCGCGCCGACGCCGCCCGGCGCGAGGCGCGGGAGGCGTCCGCCAGGGTGGGGCATCTCCGGCACGAGCTGGAACGGGCGATCGCCGAGCGGGACGCCGCGTCCAGGAGGGCGGACCGCGCCGAGGAGAACCGCGCCCGCGCGGAGGAGGCCGCGCGCGAGGCCCGCGAGGCCGCCGCCGAGGCGCGCCGCGCCGCCGACCGCGACCCCCACTCCGCACGCCCCGCCCCGAAGGCGGGGCGAGGATAAAAGGGATCTCCGGGATGAAGTAGGTTCTTCCCGAACGCGATTCGACAATAGAGGGGGCACGCGGTGGCGGCACCGGTCGTGGAGCAGCCGACTGACTGGACCGAGCCGGGCGCTCATCCGGTGGCGCCGGGGGTGCACCGGATCCCCCTGGGCCTGCCGATCCCGTCGCTGCACGCCGTCAACGTGTACGTCATCGAGGACCCCGAAGGCCTCGTGGTCGTGGACTCCGGCTGGGCCATGCCCGACACGGAGGCCTCGCTCGAAGGCGCCCTCGCCACCCTCGGGCACCGGCTGGACGACGTGGCGCAGTTCCTCGTCACCCACGCCCACTGGGACCACTACTCGCAGGCGCTGGCGCTGCGCGAGTCGTTCGGGACGCGCGTGCGGATCGGGCGGGGCGAGCGGCCGTCGATCGAGGCGTTCGACGCTCGCCGGGGGCTGCACCCCCGGCAGGTCGAGCTGCTGCGCCGGTGCGGCGCGGACGAGGTGGCCGACGAGATCGCCGGCAGGCCTGTGGAGCGTTCCGAACGGGACGTCCCGCACACCATGCCGGACGCGTGGCTGGACGACGGGGAGCGCGTCGTCCTGACCGGACGGGGCCTGGACGTGTTCGCCACCCCCGGGCACACGCGCGGCCACGTCGTCCTGCGCGACGCGGCGGCCGGGCTGCTGTTCGCGGGCGACCACATCCTGCCGCACATCACGCCGTCGATCGGGCTGGAGACCGAGCCGGAGCCGAAGCCGCTGCGCAGCTACCTGGAGTCGCTGCGGCTGGTCCGGGACATGCCCGACACCGTGCTGCTGCCCGCGCACGGCCCCGTGCGGCCGAGCGTGCACACCCGGATCGACGAGCTGCTGGAGCACCACGCCGAGCGGCTGGACGCCGCCGCCGCGCAGGTGCGCGCCGGGCGCGCCACGGCCTTCGAGGTGGCGACCGCGATGCCGTGGACGCGCCGCAGGCGCAGCCTCGGCGACCTGGACGCGTTCAGCCGGATGCTGGCCGTGCTGGAGATCGAGGCGCATCTGGACGTCCTCGCCGACCGGGGCGTTCTGGACGCCCACGAGGAGGGCGGCGTCCGCCGCTACGCCGCGCGGCGCTGACTCCCCGGGCCGGGCGCCCGGAGACGCCCGGGTTAGGCTGATCTTCGATTCCCCGGCGGAAGGAGCGGCGATGACGGTCGCCCCCGAGTTCACTGCGATCACCTCCGCGGCGGAGCTGCGCGAGCTTCTCGGCGCGCCGATGCGGCGGGCGGTCGACAAGGAGCGGGTCGCTCTGCACGAATGGGACCGCCGGTGGCTCGCCCGGTCCCCGCTCTGCCTGATCGCCACCAGCGACGCCGCGGGGAACTGCGACGTCTCCCCCAAGGGCGACCCTCCGGGCTTCGTGCACGTGATCGACGACACGACGATCGCCATCCCGGACCGCCCCGGCAACCGCCGCGCGGACGGGTTCATGAACGTGCTGAGCAACCCGCACGTCGGCCTGATCTTCCTCGTGCCGGGGCGCGGCGAGACGCTGCGGATCAACGGCCGGGCCACGCTCGTCAGGGACGCGCCGTTCTTCGGCGAGATGGTCGTCAAGGGGCACCGGCCGGCGCTCGCGCTCGTCGTGGACATCGAGCAGATCTTCTTCCACTGCGCGAAGGCGCTCATGCGCTCCCGGCTGTGGAAGGCGGAGTCGTGGGATCCGGAGGCGCTGCCGCCGCACGCCCGGATCGTCAAGGACGTCCAGTACACCGAGGAGAGCGTCGAGGAGCTCCGGGAGTACTACAGCGAGGCGAACTACAGCAAGAAGCTCTACCAGGCCTGACACGGCCGGGGCGGCTGAGGAGACGGAACGACCCCCGCGCGTTCCGCGCGGGGGTCCTTCGGCGGTGCGGCCCGGTCAGCCGCTCTTGCGGCGGAACTGCCGCTGGTGGTCGGCGCGCTCGTGGGTGCCGCGCACCTTCGAGCCGCTCCGGCCGCCGGAGCCGGCGTTCTTGCTCTCCGCGCCGCGCTTGCGCTCCAGCGCCTCCCGGAACCTGCGCTTCACCTCGTCCTCGCCGTCTTCGGGCGCTCCTTCGGAGTCGGCCATGCGGACCTCCAGCTCTTGTATGGGCACCCCTAGCGTCACACACCCCGCGGTGGACGCGGGCCCGTGCACGCCGAAAGATCGCCGTGGGAGATTCCAGCATAAACCGGCCATCGGCAAACGTTCTCTCCTAGGGTTTGTGCACGTGGAGCCCCAGACGCCGCAGGCCGAGCCCGTCCCCGCCCATCCGCCGCTGGAGGCGCTCGCCGTCCAGCCGCTGCTGAACCCCGACTACGAGTCCCGGCCCGCGGCGTTCTACGAGCGGCTGCGGGCGGAGTACGGTCCCGTCGCTCCGGTCGACGTCCTCGGGGTGCCGGTCTGGCTCGTGGTCGGCTACAGCCAGACGCTCGACATCCTGCGCGACCACCGCGGGAACTGGAGCCGGCGGGTCGGCGCCTGGCGCGCGTACCGGGAGGGCGCGGTCCCGGCCGACTGGCCGATGCTGCCGGTGGTCGAGTCCGACAACTGCGGGTTCCGCGACGGTGCCGACTCCACCCGGCTGCGCGGCGCCTGGAGCGAGGGGCTGCGGCCCTTCCAGGACCGGAGCCGGCCGGAGGCGAAGGCGCTGGAGCTGGCGGTCCGCCGGTACGCCGACGAGCTGCTCACCGTGATCTCCGAGAGCGGCGGCCGGTCCGGTTCGGCGGACCTGTCGGCGCAGTACGCGCGGCCGCTGCCGCTGATGGTGATCGGCCGGCTGCTCGGCTCGGAGGCCGACGACGGCGACGAGCTGATCCTCGACCTGTGGCGGGTGATGGACGCGGGCCCGGACGCCCAGGAGGCGTCGGCCCGGCTGATCGCACGGGTCGCGGACCTGTGCGCGGCCCGGGTCGCCGCCCCCGCCGAGGACCTGCCGTCCTTCATGCTCGCCGCCGTGCCCGACCTGACCGCCGAGGAGCTGACCGGCGAGATGGCGATGATGACCGGCCTCGTCGGCGACGTGACGGGAACGCTCATCTGCAACACCATCACCGAGGTGCTGATCGGCGAGACCGGCGCCCGCGACAGCCTGTCGGCCGGGATGCTCCAGGAGGCGATCAACCGGGCCGCGGCCGCCAACCCGCCGATGGCGAACCTGGCGTTCCGGTGGGCCAAGGCCGACGTGCGGCTCGGCCGGTTCCAGATCGCGGCGGGCGACCCGGTCATGGTCTCGCCCGCCGCCGCGCACCAGGACCCGGCGTTCGCGGCGGGCGGCGCGCCCGACTCGATCTACAGTTCGCGCGCCCATCTGGCGTGGAGCGCCGGCCCGCACGCCTGCCTCGGCCGCGACCTCGCCACCACCATCACCACGATCGCGGTGGAGCGGCTGTTCGAGCGGTTCTCCGGGCTGCGGCTCGCGCTGCCCGCCGACCAGCTCGCGTGGCGCTCCTCCCCGCTGATGCGCGGCCTGCGGTCGCTGCCGGTCACCTACGAGCTGGCCGGAAACCCGCCCGAGCCGCGGCCCGCCCCCGCCGCCGAGGAGGCGGCCGAGCAGGAGGCGCCGGACGAGGGAGGGCAGGCCTCGCTGGTGCGGCGCGTCCTGCGGATGATGCGGCTGTCGCAGTCCTGACCGGCCTCGTCCACCGCGGAACGCGCCGGGTCACCCGGCGGCGGGCTCCCCGATGCCGTCCACCTCGACGGTCCACACGCCGTCCATGACCTCGGTCAGGGTGAGCCGCAGCACCAGCGCGGAGCGTCCCTCCGCCGCGGTCCACAGCGGGAGCGCCACGCGGTAGGCGCGCTCCCCGCCCGACACCTGCTCGACCCCGGTCACCTCCAGGTCCGCGAAGGCGTCGTCGGGCGGGCTGATCAGTTCGCGCCCGGACGCGGTCACCGCGTCGGCCATCTGCGCGGCGCTCAGCCTGCGCCCCTCGGTGAGGGTCTCAAGCTCCTCGTAGTCGCCGCGGACCAGCAGCCCGACCACGACCCGGACCGCGTTCACGCCCTCTTCCGCCAGCATGCGCCACACCGTACCGCGCCGCCGCCGCGAGACCGCCCGCATGTTTGGACACGCGCGCCCGGGAACGTTCCGTCCGGTAGACGGCAGGGAGGAAGAGATGCCAGACAAGAGTGACAAGCACGGCGCGAAGCTCGACGAGGAGATCGGCCGCGAGACCCAGGGAATGGTCAGGGGCGGCCACCCCACGCACGCCGAGGAGTTCAAGGAGACCGAGCCGTTCTCGAACGACTACCCCGCCGACCCGGCCGCGGCCACCGCCGGGGACCGCGAAGGCTCCCCGCCCGGGATGAGCGCGCAGGACGTGGAGGGCCGCAGCGCCCTGGCCCGGATGCTCAGCGGCGTCCGCTACCCGGCCCGCCCGAACGAGCTGGTCCGGCACGCGGCCGAGGGCGGAGCTCCGGACGGGGCCCTCGACCAGCTGCGGACGCTGCCGAAACGCGAGTACGAGAACATCGCCGACGTGGCGGAGCAGCTCGGCTACGGCCGCGAGGAGCGGCGCTACTGACCGGACTGACCGGCACTACTGAGCGGCACTGCTGATCTCGGCGCCGCGCCCGCACCACCGGCCCAGCGCGTCCCGGATCGCCGCGGCGCGGCGGTCCGGGGCCGTCTCGTCGGTCGCCCAGGCGATGTAGCCGTCCGGGCGCACCAGTGCGGTCGTGCGCGTGGCGCCGCCGGCGACGGCGCAGTGGACGCGCCCGGCCCACCGCTTCGTCGCCAGGTAGGTCACCGCGGGGTCGTTGGCGGCGACGACCAGGACGAACCGCCCGTCCCCCAGCAGCCGGAACAGGCTGTCGGCGCCGCCCGCGAGCGGGACGTCCGGGGCCCGCCTCCCGGTCAGGGGATGCGAGCCGCGCGGCGCCGGGTAGGCGATGTCGATGCCGGAGACCGCGGCGGCGACCCGCCGCGCGGCGGGCGGGACGCGGGTCGCCGCG